>NZ_JBDTQE010000006.1:0-69924 GCF_039932285.1 Flavobacterium sp. | reverse complement strand
TATTTTCGTTTAGTTCTTCAACACTTTTCCAGTATTTTTTGTTTGATGACATATTGTATATAAAAATTAGCTTCTTAGTAATATATTAATAGTGACATTTACCACATTCTAAACCTCCCATTTGTGCTGCAGTCAATTTGTCTACACCATATTTTTTAGAAAGTTCTTCATGAATCTTTTTATAGTAATCGTTTCCTTCCACTTTTACATCCGTTGCACGGTGACAGTTTATACACCAACCCATTGTTAGCGGAGCAAATTGTCTTTGGATTTCGTAAGTTTGAACTGGTCCATGACATTTTTGACACTCAATACCAGCAACAGTTACGTGCTGTGAGTGATTGAAGTAAACGAAATCAGGTAAATTATGAATTCTAATCCATTTTACTGGTTTAGTTTTTCCTGTATATTTTTGAGTTGTTTTATCCCAACCTACAGCATCATACAACTTTTGAATCTCTCCAGTGTAATACTCTTTCGTGTACTCAACATAAGTAGAATCTTTATCCCCTTGAAATTCAGCAATATTTTTATGACAATTCATACAAACATTTAACGATGGAATTCCAGCGTTTTTACTTACACGAGCTGAAGAGTGACAGTACTTACAATCTATACCGTTATCTCCTGCGTGAATTTTGTGTGAATAATGTATTGGCTGAATTGGAGCATAATCTTTATCGACACCTACTTGCATTAAAAAACCATATACAAAGTAAGCACTAACCAAAATTAATAAAATCGTAGAAACAAGTACTAAAAATTGATTTCTAGCAAATGCTTTCCAGATAGGCAATGATTTTTCTTTTGCAGCTACCTCAATATTATTAGCTTTTGCAATTTTGTTTAAAACATTGTTTACCATAAACAACATAGCAACTAAAACCGCTAAAATACCAGCCAATAATCCTAGGATTAATTCATTAGACAAACCACCTTCTTTGGAAGCACCCTCCGCACCAAGAGTCGGCAATGGAGTTGTTGGCTTCTCAATGGTAGTATCAGTATATGCTAAAATATTGTCTATGTCAGCATTTGACAATTGAGGAAAAGCAGTCATTACCGCTTTATTGTTTTCATTAAAAAGCTTTACAGCATCTGCATCGCCAGAAGCAATTATAGCAGAACTATTTTTAATCCAACCGTAAAACCATGACTTATCATGTCTTCCAGTTACACCACGTAAAGCTGGTCCTGTCATTTTAGCATCTAACTTATGACAGGCAGCGCAATTTGAATTAAAAAGCGCTTTTCCTTGTACCGCGTCTCCTCCAGCAGCTGGAGCAGCCATTGTTGTAGTTGCAGCTGGAGCAGCAACTTGCGCAAGAGAACTTAAGGAAATGGACAATACCAACACTAAACTAAGCGTTATTATCCTTGAAATCGATTTATGGTTACCCACTTTTTTCATATATTAAATGATTAACATCTAAATTAGGCACTGATTTTGCTACGATTCTCGTAATAAATACAATTTGCCATTTAAAAAACTTCGACAAAAATACGACTTAAGAACTATTCTCAAAACCTTAAATATATCTTAATTATTAATTTATATTTATTCTAAATAATATTTTTCGAAATGTTTAATAAGTTAAAATGTATTTTTGCCTAAAAATATATTCATTATGAGAATCTTAAGTTTTAAAAAACACTTTTACAGCATTACTTTATTTTTATTTTTATCTTCAAATTGTTTTTCTCAAGAAGGAAAAACTTCTATTTCACAAGATTCTAAATTCGAACAACTATTAAATGAAAAAAGAAAAATAAATTCATCGATAACGATAAATGATCGATTTAAAATTCAAATTTTTACAGGAGAAAGTGAAACCAGTAAAAAAGCATTGATAGATTTTAGAAGAGACAACAAAAACACAGATGCTACGATTGTTTTTAGCACGCCTATATACAAAGTTTGGGTTGGAAATTATAAAACTAGAATAGAAGCTGAAAACAAACTTCAAACATTAAAAAAGAAATATCCAAATGCTTTTTTAGTTAAACCAAATAAGTAGAAAAAAATTAATTTTTATATATTATATGGTTTAGATTTTAACCATAATAAGGCATTTAAGAACATATAAACTTGTCTTTTGAATATTATTTATCCGTAAATTGGTTCCCAGAAAACCTTCTCAAAATCTTGAATCTGATTATCAATCACAACAATTCCTTCGTTTTCTAATAATTGTTGCATGAGATTTGTACCTTCAAAATGATGTTTTCCTGTAAGTAACCCTTTTCGATTTACAACCCTGTGAGCAGGAACATCTTCAAGATCATGAGACACATTCATAGCCCAACCGACCATTCTAGCAGAACGAGCAGTACCTAAAACTTTTGCAATAGCACCATAAGAAGTTACTTTCCCGTAAGGAATTTGTCTTGCAACAGCGTAAACTCGCTCGAAAAAATTATCACCAGCCTCTGACATAATCTAAAATTTAAAATAAAACTTTATAATGTGATATAAAGCCAAAACAGCAATAATTCCAGTAACTGAACCTATTATTGCATTCATATTTTTAACAAGGTAATCTGTTTTAGACTCGATTTTTTTAAAAAAATAAATATAGCCATAAAAAACAGCCAAAGAACCCAAAACCACTCCCACTACAAAACTATATATTGAAGTTGCATTGAAAGTGAAATAACCAAATGACGTTAAACTTATACTAGCAAAAACATAGTAAGGAATAGGTAAAAAGTTAATTGCAGAAATAAACATTCCTAGAAAAAATCGACTTTTTTTACTTTTTATTTTCAGTTCTTCTTGCTTCTTTTTTTTTGGTTTTTTTGCAATCAAAAAGAAGTAAATAGTTAGAATTGCAAAGACCCCAAAACCGATTTCTCGAAGTAAAACAATCACTTCCTGATGATCCGCAATATATCTAGCAAAAACTAAAGCAACGAGTGTTTGAAAAAAAACCACTACTAGGGCACCTGCTGTAAATAACAAAGCGCGATTTTTACCGTCTTGTGTGCTAATTTTAGCCGCAGTCATATTAATAATTCCGGGCGGAAAAACTCCTACTAAAGAAGTAATAAAACCTAAAAAAAATGGTGTAATAATGTTCATTTATTTAATCTTAAAACGAATATACGTAATAGATTTGTTTATTTCCAAATATTGTTTTTCGTAAAATGTCTGGATTTCAGTCACTTCCTCTGGCGCACCTTCGTTTGTATATACATTATGATTGGCGTATAAAACTTCGTGACCTTCGCCATGCAATAATCCTAAAGTATAACCATGCATAAACTCCGAATCTGTTTTTAGATTCATAATTCCATCAGGTTTTAGAATTTTTTTGTACAGTTGCAAAAATTCAGAATTGGTCATTCTGTGTTTTGTCCGTTTGTATTTTATTTGCGGATCTGGGAAAGTAATCCAAATTTCATCTACTTCATTTTCAGCAAAAATATGATTTATCAATTCTATTTGCGTACGAACAAAAGCGACATTATGTAGTCCAGTTTCTACCGCAGTTTTTGCGCCACGCCAAAAACGAGCGCCTTTTATATCTATACCTACAAAGTTTTTATTTGGGAATTTTGTAGCCAAACCAACAGAATATTCACCTTTTCCACAACCTAATTCTAAAACAATTGGATTGTTATTGTTAAAAAAATCTTGATTCCATTTTCCTTTTAATGCAAACGAATTCGAAACTACTTCTTCACGAGTTGGCTGAAAAACGTTACCAAACGTTTCATTTTCTCCAAATCTCTTCAACTTATTTTTACTTCCCACTTTTATCTAATATTTCAGCAAAAATAGGAAATATAAATCAATAGAAATAAACTTATGATAATGTTTCAGTAACGTTTGCGTTATCAAAAATTCTTGTCTTTGTATAAAATATTTTTATTTTGAAAAAAAGAAAACTAGACGTTGTTGTTATTTCCGATGTACATTTAGGAACTTTTGGCTGTCATGCAAAAGAATTATTAGAATATTTATCTTCCGTAAAACCCAAAATATTGATTCTAAATGGGGATATTATAGATATTTGGCAGTTTAGAAAATCGTATTTCCCCGCTAGTCATCTAAAAGTGATTAAAAAATTAATTTCCTTTAGTACAAAGGGCACAAAAGTGTATTATTTGACTGGAAATCACGATGAGTTTTTAAGAAAATTTACCGATCTTCATCTTGGAAACATCAATTTATTAAACAAATTAGTTCTTAATTTAGACGGGAAAAAGGCTTGGATTTTTCACGGTGATGTTTTTGATGCTTCTATAAATCATGCAAAATGGTTGGCAAAATTAGGCGGTTGGGGTTATGATTCTTTAATTCTAATTAATAGATTTTTAAATTGGTGTTTGGCAAGAATGAATAAAGAACCTTATTCGCTTTCTAAAAAAATTAAAGATAATGTAAAATCAGCAGTTAAGTTTATAACTAACTTTGAGAAAATTTGTATAGATTTAGCTATCGAAAAGAACTATGATTATGTAATCTGCGGACACATTCATGAACCAAAAATGGAACAAGTTGAAACCGAAAAAGGCAGCACAATATATTTGAATTCTGGCGATTGGATAGAAAACTTAACTGCATTAGAATACAATAATAAAAAATGGAAGATTTATAAACACACTCCAAACGAAGCGCTAAAAGAAGAAGAAATGCATTTTGAATATGAAAATGAACTTGCAGAACAATTTATCACGCTATTAAAAAAACAATGAGCAAAAACATTCTCGTCGCACCACTCAATTGGGGTTTAGGTCATGCCACACGATGCATTCCAATTATTAGAGCACTTCAAGAAAATGGCTACACTCCTATTTTAGCTTCTGATGGTGTTGCTTTAGAAATATTACGCAAAGAATTTCCACAACTTCAATCGATAGCATTGCCTTCCTATCATATTGAATATCCGAAAAACGGAATGTTTTTTAAACTAAAAATGGTAGCCAATAGCCCAAAAATGGTAGGCGCTATACTTTCGGAGAAAAAATTAATTAATAAAATTATAAAAGAATATAATATTTCTGGTATAATTTCAGACAACCGATTAGGTGTTCATAACAAGGAAATTCCATCTATTTTTATCACGCACCAACTTAATGTGATGACAGGAAATACTACTTGGCTCACCAGCAAAATGCATCAATATATTATAAAAAAATATGATAAATGTTGGGTTCCTGATGTAAATACCATTCCCAATCTTACTGGAGATTTAGGTCATTTGTCTCAAAAAATTAAAACCATAAAATATATTGGACCACTGAGTAGATTACACAAAAAATCATTAGAAAAAAAATATGACTTGATGGTTATTTTGTCTGGACCAGAACCTCAACGTACTTTTCTGGAAGAAAAATTAATCGTGGAATTAGAGAATTACGCTGGTAAAATTATTTTCATAAAAGGTAAAATCGAAGCAAAACAAATTGTTGAAACTAAGAATCAAATAACTTTTTATAATTACATGAATTCTGAGGAACTTGAAAATTCTTTTAACGAAAGCGAACTGATTTTGTGCCGATCTGGTTATACAACTGTAATGGATTTAGCACAACTAGAAAAAAAGGCTTTTTTTATACCTACGCCAGGGCAATATGAACAAGAATATTTAGCTAAAAAATATAAAGAAGAAGGTTTAGTACCTTATAGCACTCAAGATAAATTTACAGCAAAAGAATTATTACAAGTAGATTTATATAAAGGATTAAAAGATTTTAATACTAAAATAGATTGGAAATCTCTTTTTGAAATTTTAGATAAACAGAAATAAAAGAAACTGACTTTTATTGCTAAAAGCCAGTTTCGAATTGTAATTATACTAAAATCTAGACTCGGTTAATTAAGAATAAAGTGATGTAAATTTATTCTTAATCTTGCATTTTAAATAAAAGTTGACTTTTAGTTAAATGCTTTTTGAAGTGTAAATGAAAATTCAGATCCTACACGAAAATTACTGTCTACAAATATTTTTTCATTATGAGCTTCAATAATATGCTTTACGATAGCTAAACCAAGTCCAGAGCCACCTTCGGAACGAGCTCCGCTTTTATCTACCCTATAAAACCGTTCAAAAAGTCTAGAAATATTTTGTTTTTCTATGCCTTCACCGTTATCTTTTACGTTTATTAAAATTTTGTTATTAACAATCTCGTCGATACATATTTCTGTTGAGCCTCCTATTTTTCCATATTTTATCGAATTTTCAACAAGGTTTGTAACTACTTGCTGTATCTTTTCATGATTGCCTAAAACCATAATGGGTTTGTGGTATTTAGAATCGAAAGAAAGCATAATTTCTTTTTTATTAGCTTTCATTTCAAGTAAATCAAATACACCTTGAATCAGGCTTACTATATCAAAATTAGTCATTTCAATTTTTCCTTCTGATATTTCTAATTTTGCAATCGTATCTAAATCTTCAACAATATATATGAGTCGCTCTACTCCTTTTTCGGCACGTTCCAAATATTTTTTACGAATTACCTTATCTTTCATCGCGCCATCTAGTAAGGTCGAAATATAGCCTTGAACGGTAAACAATGGTGTTTTTAACTCGTGCGAAACATTTCCTAGAAATTCCCTTCTAAATTCTTCTCGATCATTTAGGGTTTCAATTTCTAGTTTTTTATCAGTGGCAAATCGTTGCATTTGACTAGTTATTTCAGTCAAATCAGTACTAATAGGTTGCTTTAAAAAGAAATTAGAATCTAAAAAAGAAACATCGTCATACAATTTTTTAACTCTTTGATAAATAAATTTTTCTGTACGATATTGCATCAAAAAAAGAGCAAAGACATAAATTGAAATACTAAAAATTGAAGCTACTAAAATTAGATTATTAACTTCTAATTTTATAAAAAAATAATCTAATACACAAAGGAATCCTGTTGCAAAAAAGGTTATGTATAATGCTGATATTACCGCAAATTTGTATGTTTTTTTGAAATTAAAATTCATTTACAATTCAAATTTATAACCTATTCCTTTGGTAGTTTTAAAATATTCGTCGCCTATTTTTTCTCTCAGTTTTCTTATATGAACATCAATAGTCCTTCCTCCAACTACCACTTCAGAACCCCAAACTTTATCTAGGATTTCTTCTCTCTTGAAAACTTTTCCAGGTTTTGATGCAAGCAAGTAAAACAATTCAAATTCTTTACGAGGCAAAATAATTTCGATACCATCTTTTATGACCTTATATTCTTCACGGTTTATCTCGATATCACCTATGGTTAACGTTTCGTTTTTTGGAGTTTCTTCTTCTTTAATTCTTCGCAACAAAGCCTTTACTTTACTAACCAATAGCTTAGGTTTTATGGGTTTGGCAATATAATCGTCAGCACCAGCATCAAATCCTGCCACTTGGGAATAATCTTCGTTTCTTGCAGTAAGAAAAGTAATAATCACATTGTCTAATTCAGGGACTTTTCTAATAATTTCACAGGCTTCCATACCATCCATTTCTGGCATCATGACATCCATAATAATAAGGTGTGGATTGTGTTTTTTAGCTTTCTGTACTGCTTCTTTTCCGTTTTCAGCGGTAAAAATTTGATATCCTTCTTGCGATAAATTATAACCTACAATTTCTAAGATATCTGGTTCATCATCGACAAGTAAAATTCTTATTTCTTTCTTTTTCATATTGAAAATTAGCTTTTTTATGATGTAAATGTAAATATATTTTAAACTAAAAAAATCAAGATTACATAAATTTAATCTCATAACATTTAATTAACACACATAAAACAAATTCTTAATATTTGCTTGACAACATCTTTACATACAAACATTTCCTTTGCAGAAATTTAAACACAACTACTAATGAAATTTAAATTATCAATTTTATTCTTATTTTTTACTTTATTATCATTCTCTCAAAACGGTACTGTTATGGGAATTTTATCTGATAAAGACCTTAAAGGAGAACCTCTACCATTTGCAAATATTACGATAAAAGGAACTACTTATAGTGCTACATCAGATATTGCTGGTAAATATGCTATCGAAATTCCGCAAGGGAATTATACTATAATTTTTAGTTTTTTAGGTTATGAATCTATAACAAAAACATTTACAATACAACCAAACGAAAAAGTAATTATAAATGAGACTCTTGGCTCGGGAAGTGTGACAATAGAAGATGTTGTTGTAAAAGCTACAATTAGTCGTGAAAAAGAAACTGCGTTGTTACTAGATCAAAAGAAAGCAACTGAAATTAAGCAGAGCATTGGATCACAAGAAATGTCAAGAAAAGGAATTAGCGATGTGGAAGCTGGTTTAACAAAAATTACTGGAATTAGCAAAGTAGAATCTCGTGGATTATTTGTTCGTGGATTAGAAGATCGCTACAATAATTTATTAATTAATGACTTGGCCGCTCCAACTAATAATCCATTTACAAAAATTATTCCTTTAGATTTATTCCCAACAGACATAGTAAGTATTATTGATGTTTATAAAACTTTTAATCCTAATATTTATGGAGATTTTGCAGGAGGAACTTTTAACATTCAAACTTCAAAAGGTTCAAAAAGTATCACAAAAATAAATATTGGTACAAACTTTACAACTAACAATAATTTAAATGATTTTTTAATCTCAGAAGATGCAGACAACACAAAAGGCTTTTTTGGATTTAATGGAAAAGACAGAGAACTGCCAAGTATTTTAGGAAGTGTGCCTCGTAGTTATACATTTACCACTGAAGATTCAAAAAAATATTTCAAAAGTGGTTTTAATGCTACTGAAACAAAGAGCCCCTTAAATTCAAGTATAAGTTTCTTACATTCAGAAAAATTTGATTTAAAAAATGACAAGAAATTCTCTTATTTACTTTCTTTAAATTTTGACAATAAATACGCTATAAAATCAGGATTAGAAAGAACTATAGATGATCAAACATTAGGATTCAAGTTTTTTAATAATTTTACCAGTACCGAATATTTATACAAAAACACAATAACGTCATTAATAGGTTTGAATTTTAATACCAACAGATTGAAGTTGACACTTAATACTTTTTATATTAAAACAAATGAAAATTCTATAAAAGACCAATTCGGAATCGCTAAAGCTAATACTGATGACCCAAACCATCTTATTAGAACAAATCAGTTAACTAAAACTGATTATCTAAATGCCCAATTACTTGGTGAATATGCTTTGGCTAAAGATAAGAGCCAAATTTTTAAAGGAGGAATATCTGCTGCAAACACAAAATTTTCGCAACCAGACAGAAAAGCTTTTGAAGGAACTGCACTAGATGGAAAAATTACAACCACTTATGGATCAACTAATTTCTTACGACAATACTTAACGATCGATGGAAATAAATTCTTTTCTGGATTAGGTGAATACAGTTTGAAATTTGGAAAAAAAGACAAGCAAAACAAACTAAGTGTCGGATATAACGGAAATATGTCTGAAATGGAAAGCTCATACCGTTTTATATCGTCACAATCTAGTATTGGTGGATTTACAACCAACTTAAACAATATTGATCCACAAATCAGTAATGATTTAAACGCAAACAACTTCTCTTTTGTTGAGAATTCAAATGCAAATTATAAAGTAAAACTTATCGAATTTACAAATGCTGGTTATGCTAATTTATTACTAAAATTTGGCAGTAAATGGGAAATAAACGGAGGTTTGAGAGTAGAACTTAATAATCGTCAAACAAAATACAGAGGTTTAGGAATACAAACTGCGCCATTCAAAAAAAGAAATTACGATAATTTATATTATTTGCCCTCTCTTAACATAAAATATGGCGTTACTGAAAAAGCAAATATCCGATTTGCTGCCAGTAAAACCTATACAAAACCAGTTGTAATGGAATCTTTTCCACTAACTTATTTGAATGCTGATGGCACTTCTATTCAAGGAAATACATTATTAAAGAACAGTGATAATTATAATGCTGATTTAAAATTTGAAATTTTTCCAACAGCTAAAGAACTATTTGCTTTTGGAGTCTTTACAAAATATCTAAAAAATCCTATTGAAAGAACTTATGTTTCAAACGCAACAACATCTACAATAACCACTTTTTTAAATTCTGATTCTGCAAATCTTTATGGAGCAGAAGCTGAATTTATAGTTGACTTAGAAAGAATAAACAAAAATTTATCAGATTTTTCTCTTGGCTTTAATGCTTCATTAATGTCAACTAAAGTCAAAGTTAGCCCTACATACGATTCACAAGATGAAAATGGAGATATAACTCACGACATTCCATCTATTGAAACACACAAAACTAGAGATTTACAAGGTGCTTCAAAATGGATTTTAAATTCAGATTTAAAATATCAATTTAATTTTGATAAAAATTGGAGTAATACAATCTCATTAGTTTATTCCGTTTTCTCAAAAAGAATTTATGCTGTAGGAACAAACAAACATGACAATACTTATGAATTACCATACCAGCAATTAGACTTTGTTTGGGGAAGTAAATTATCGGAACATTTTGATGTTAAATTCTCTGCAACTAATTTATTAGATACTTCTAGAAAACGTGAATTTGGTAATGAAGGAATTATCAAAATAGATGAAACCTCTTTGATAAACGATAGTTATAAAAAAGGAATTGGTTTTGGCTTAAATTTAGGTTATACCTTCTAAAGAAATATAAAATTATAGATATAAAAGCACTGAAATTTCAGTGCTTTTTTTATTGTTATTAAAAAATGACCGCATACACTTAACATTAGATTGATGTTTTAATTGATTTTAGATAACCATCATATAATATTTAGATAACTTTTGTAAAAGTATGTAGAAGTATTTTTGTCAAAACAATTAAAATCTACAACACAATGAAAAAATTAATTTTTAGCTTAAGCATAATAGCTTCAATCTTTACAGGTTGTACAAGTAGCGATGACGAGACAGCAACACCAATTACTACTCCTGCTTCAGGTACAATTACAGGTACAATTACAACAAATACTACTTACGCATACGGAAACTATTCTTTAGTTGGAATTGTAAAAATAAACTCTGGTGTAACAGTAACATTTGATGCTGGATCAACAATAACTTGTGACAGAACTGTTGCAACAGACAACGCTTTAGTTGTACTAAACGGAGGTAAATTAATCATAAACGGTACAGCTTCTAGTCCAGTTGTATTTACGGAAGTATCTAAAATTCCTGGAAAATGGGGTGGAATCATTATGTATGGTGATGCACCAATAAATGCAGCTGGTGGTGCTACAACATCAACTTCTGAAGATGGTAATAACATTGTATATGGCGGAACAAATCCTGCTCACAATGGAGGATCGTTGCATTATGCTCGTGTAGAGTATGCTGGATCACAAATAGCTTCAGGCGTAAAAGAAAATAATGGATTTACATTTTATTCTTGCGGATCTGGAACAACCTTAGATCACTTAGTATCATATAAAGGTGCTGATGATGGATATGAATTTTTTGGAGGAACAGTAAGTGCTACTAATTTAATATCTTACGGTAACTATGATGATGCATTCGACTGGCAAGATGGATGGCAAGGTCAAAATAATTCAAATTGGTATGGATACCAAACTGGAAAAGCAAACTACGGTATGGAAATAGAAGCTTCAAGCCAAAACAATACATATTATCCAGTTGTTTCAAACATCACTTTAAAAAGAGCCGCTGGATGTCGCTCTGAGATTGATAACAATGAAGTTGATGCTTTCCAATTCAAGAAAGAAGGAAATGGATTTTTTGATAATATTATAATAGATGGCTACCTTGGATTAACTACCACAGCAACACCAGCTGTTACTTATGATGGTGCTGTTGTTAGAATTGAAGATACTACTACAAATACAAATCAAGTAAACGGATCTAAAATTAAAGTTACGAATGTTAAGGTAACTAATACTAACATTTTAACTCCAATTGGAAGATCTGCTGCTATATCTGTATCTTTCCCAGTTGCAAATTGGTCAACTAATGCATCAGCAACAGGATGCAGCTCATTAGTTGGTGGAGCTTGGTCAACAGTTGACGGTGTAAACTTAATTCAATAAAACATATTTTCTGCAAATTTGCAAAAATAGAAATATCCTTTTATTGATAATAAAAATGGCGGTTGCAAGAAATTCTTGCAACCGTTTTATTTTGTAAAAAAGTAATAAAAAAATAATTCCAAAAAGGTTAGAAACAACTTGCAATGTTAAATTTTATCTAATGTTACTAAATTGTTAAGTAAAAGTTTTTTTATTGTAAAATAATTTATATATTTGATTATATAATTGTTTAACAATAAAAACCCAAAGCTATGAAAAAGTATATAATGTTAACTGTTTTGATGTTGTCAGGAGTTATTTTTGCTCAACCTATTGAACCAAAATATGAAATCGAAGGAAATCTAGTTAAGGTCACTTATTATCATGATAATGGTCAAATAAAACAAACAGGTTTTTACAAAGATGGAAAAGTTCAAGGAAAATGGGTTTCATTTACTGAGATTGGAGAAAAACTATCACAAGGTGAATATAACCAAGGTGTAAAAACTGGTAAATGGTTTTTTTGGAATCAAAATACATTAAACGAAGTTGATTACTCTAATAATCAAATCGCTGAAGTAAAAAAATGGTCTAAAGAATCATTAGTTCAAAGGAACTAATAGCTAATTTTATACAACATATAGATTTTTATTCTTTACTAACTCACATATTAAAGTTCAATTTTTTTCTATATAAAAACCAGAATAAAAAAACAATCAATATTCCAACCACTGAAATCCAAATCCAGTAATTTGTTGTATTTACATTTTCTAAAGTGCCATAATAAATCATAGCGCTCCAATAATAAGGGGATTTTTTAGCATTTGAAATAGATTTATCCTTTAGGAAATCTAATTTTGCTTGCTGGTTAGATCCAAAATAAGAATTCCCTTTTTTTATGTTTTTATAAAATTTATCCATAAAAAGAGAAGTCGTATAATCATTTACTTTCCATAACGAAAATAATATATTTTGAGATCCTGCAAACTGGAAGCCTCTTGCGACACTCATCGCTCCTTCAGATTTATATAGTTTTCCCAAACCCGTTTCGCAAGCGCTAAGCACAACTAAATTAGGGTTAATATTTAAATTATATAACTCAGAATACAATATCTCCTGATCATAAAATCGTATACTTGCAGGTTCATCAACATTACCAGACGATGCATGTGTTGAAAGATGAAGGATAGAAAAATGTGATGCATTAGCCTTAAAATTTTTAAATGTAGCCTCACTTTTTTCTAAATATTTACCTTCAAAACCGTTTTTTAGATTCTCTAATTCCTTTTTCGAAAAAGACAACTCTAAATTTGAGTTTTCAAAAATTGGAAAAACACCTAAAATAGTTTCTTTTGGATATTGAAATGGTTTCTCATCTAAGTAAAATGAAACCGAATTGTTATACCCAATAACAAAATCATTGAGCAAATAATGCATTTTAGCAAAATTTGTGGTAGTACTTTTTTCTGTTATCATTGCTTCAAAAGGAAAGAAATTTAGAATTCCGTCAGGAATAATTATTAGGTTTTTGTCTTCTGATTTTTGTGGTAATTTCAGATATTTATAAACCTGATTTCCCAAATTATTATAACCGCTAACATCATTTGTTATTGCGTTTGCATCACTAAAATAAGTAATAAACCTTCTAATCGAAGAATTAGATTGGTTTGCATTCTCTATTTTTTGAAGTTTTATTTTATGATTTTGCAAAGTAAACGAATACATGTTTTCTGCACCTGAAAAATAAGAAATTAGAATCGCTTTGTCTTTATCCAATTTTTGAAACAGACTTATCAAATTTATATTTTCCTTCGATGAATTTCTATATTTAGACTTAATAGATTTTAACAAAAGCATCAATTCATTCTGCTTTTTTATAGCAAAATTTATTTTTGAAATATCTGCCAATCCTAGTTTTTGTTGTTCTCTTACAATTGTATTATTCCAATTTTGAAGTTGTTCTAAAATAACTTTTTCTTCTTTGGAAATGGTTTTACCTTGACTAATGTAATTTTTTAAAACAATCGATTTCGTTTTTTCAGACAACAAAAAAGCTTTTTCTACATAACTGCCATTTTTTTCTTTTTGATACAAATAATCATAAATCTCAATACATTTTTCGGCTCGACTTCTAATTCTTGTTTGAGATATAATTTTAGAATTCTCATACACTAATAATGACTGAAACAAATCTTCTATGTAAAAAGAAAGCATATAACTCTCTAATGCTGTTTTAGGCTTATTTTCTTTTAGTAAGATTACAGCTTGTAGGTCTAAAACATCTAGTAAAAGAGTTTCGGCATAAAGTGATTTCTGGTTGGGTAAAATATTTTTGCTATTATAATTGGGAATTAAAACTTTATAAACTTCATTAATAGAAAGTTTTGCATCATTAATCCTATTTTGTTCAAAAAACAACAATGCCTTTTCATAAAAAAGTTTGGCTATTTTTCGAGGTTCTTGATTTTTAGTTTTTATGAATTCGGATTGGGCTTTTTCAAAATAAGAATTAGCTAATACAAAGTTTTTTTCTTGACTGTAAATTTGAGATAAATTCCTAAAGGCATTCGATAAATTTTGCGATTGTAATTTATTCCCACTTAATAACTTTATTGATGTTTCTAAAGCCTTTTTAGCTTTCTCATTATTTTTAGTTATTAGATAATTTGTTCCTAGATTATTTAATAACATTCCTTTTTGGCTTGGTGTTAGCTTTTCTGTTTTAAGTGTTTTTTCTATTAATATAATGGCTAAATCACTTTTTCCAGAACTTTGGTATACATTAGATAAATTAAGGATTGCGCTGATTTTTTGTTGCTGATTTTCATCGATATTTGCAATGAAGAAGTATTGTTTTATCGTGTTTTCCGCACTATCATAGTCGCCAATAATGGTATAGAGATTTCCTAAAGGTTTCAAACAATATTCAGTAATATCATAATTAGAAAGCTTATTTTTCTGGTATAGTTGCCAAGCTTTTTCGTATGTTGAAATAGCTTTATTGGTCAAACTAAATTGATTCTCGAAATATGCTTTATTACAGTTTAATATTACTAAAGCTAGAAATTCAGGTTTTGTTTTTGCGTTAAAAAAGTTTTCTTCAATTTCTAGTTTCCTTAAATTTTCAGCATTTGGATTTGCTACAAAAACATCGACAGCATTATAAATTTTATCTTCTAAAGTAACCTGAGAAACTTGAGAAAAAGCCATTTGAGTAAATAAAAAAAGAAGGTGAAAAAATCTCATTTAGATGTGTTTAGAATTTCCAAATTCCATAAAATTGTAAATAGTTAAAATTTTTCTCGAGACTTAAATTATATCTAACACCTAAACTTGGACCTATTCTAGAAAAACCAGCTGTAAAATCTAATAAAACTCCCGATTTATAATTAGAAAAAGATTGTTTTCCCTCAGTTATTTTGTTGTTTTCTTTAAGTAAAACATTGGTATTAGCCCCTTCATAAAGCTTAACATTTGTTAGTAAACTTTGTTTCTCAGAAATATTTATTCCATTTTGTATTCCCACTCCAAAACCAAAATAATTATTAATATTATACTTTATTAAAACTGGTATTTCCATGACTAAATTATCAAAACTTGTCGTTAATGTTGTTTGTTGGAGTTGTAATACAGTACCATTAGGATTTACTAGTTCATTGTTTTTCAATGATTTAGAATCGTATTTATGAAAATTATTTTGCCATTCGATTTGCCAATACCAACGATAGGATTTGTAAGGCGAAATTGTAGCGGCAACAAAATAACTCTTAGAGTTTTCTAAATTTGTAAATAAATTATATCCAGTTTTTGCTCCAATAGAAATACCTGGCAAAAATCTTGTTGTTGCATAATTTGTAATTACAGGTTCGTTTTTATCGAAAATAATAGCAGTTTTACTTCGGGTATTTTGCTTATGAAAATCTTTATTAAAACTCATCGTATATTTTACAAAACCTTTTGTACTATCTTTTTCTGTCACATTTTTTTGTGTACTTCCTGGAAGATAAACATTCTTGAAAGTAAAATATATTTGTTTCTGCTTGATAATAGTGTCTAAACAACTATAATTCACTTCATTTCCTTTTGGACAAATAGGACATTTTGGATAGGAATCAACAATTTGTAATGTTTTTTTGTCAAACATATCAGGAATATCGGTTTCCAATCGAATCGTTCTCGCTGGACCTTCTCCATCATTTTGAAAACGCGTTTTAAAATTTATCTTTTTAAATCTCACCAACCTATAGTTCATAAATGCTGCATTACTAGACATTTTATTTGGATCATGAGAAGTTACAATTTCCATTTCGAGTGTTTTCGTTTTATGATTTTTGTAATTTCTGTCAGGGACATAAACACCTCGCATTTTTACAGTTGCCGAAGTATCTTTGATCATTTCTGGAGTTGTTTTGAATGTGAAAAATAGGTTACGAGTTTCATTAGCATTCATATTATCAAACTCTAAAATTTTTACATTTCTAAATAATGTTTTAGATTCTAACAATGTCAAATCTAGGTTTTCTTCTATTAAAAATGAATTTATAAATGTTGGTATTGAAATTGTAGAAGCTACATTCTCATAAGAATTATTGATTTCGTCCGAACAAGCAAAACCGTCTTCTATTACTTCTTTTTCTCCAAAATGGGTTCTGGTTTCTAGCAATTCGAAATTATTATTTTTAAATTCCTTATCGTTATAAAAGAAATATAATTTTCCGTTAGTTACATAATTTAAGGGATTTTTGTAACTAACAACAATAACCATTTCTTCTTCTGGAACTGGTTCGCGATTATTGAATATTTTATATTGTGTGGTATCTTGTAATGAAGCAATTTCAGAAAATTCTGTATTGCTTATGTCATTTACTACAACTGTTCTAGGTCGAGTTTTGGGTGGCTTTCCGTTGTCATAATTATTCGTAACTGAAAGGTTTACCTTATACTCTCCTTTTTTTTTGTAAACATGTTTGGGCGTTACTTCTTTGCTATAATTTCCGTCTCCCATTTCCCATAAATAGGAATAGCTTGCTTTTGGCGCACCAGCTATTTGTATTAGCGGCGGTGTTTCAGGCTTTAGAGATACTTGATTTCCGTTCTTGTCGTATCCAATAGTTGCTCTACGAGTTATAGTATCTTTTACTTTTGTTTGTCCTTTAGCGAGTTCAGGAAAACAAAAAAATAGTATAAGAATGGTGATTGATAGAAACTGTTTCATAATAACTCATTTTTTTCAGCCCTAATTACTTCACTTATATCTCTATTACCAAAGGAGTTCAGTGAACTTCGTTTGAAGTGAAAATCCTTTTTTGAGGTTTTTCTCCGAAAAAAAGATTGCAACGCATTGCTTCGCCAGTTCGCACTTTCAGGCTCGTGTGCAGGAAATAGCATCAAATTATTTATAAATGTAAGAAAAAGTGACAGAGAAACCATCACTTTTTCTAAATTAACCAAGCAAACTAAACTTTTATTGTATTGCATTTATGGCCGCAATCATTTGGGCTTCAGTTCCTACCGTTGTTTCGGCAAGTGAGAATGAATAAACGGCTCCTGCTGTTGTAGTTACTGCTTTTATACCGTATCTCCATTGTCCGCTTTCTTCGGTTACAAAAATGACATGACATAATAACCCAATCGGAATTTGACCATAATGTTCGCTAAACTGATGTGTTGTTGCATTGTATGTATCAAATTTTGCTAATTGATTTTGACCTTCACCATCTACAGATAAGTAAATAGAGCTATTTGTATTATCATATCCTGCCGGAACAGTAGCTAGTATTTGAGTTTTTGGTCTAGGGTCGTTATAAAAACGGTCTATATTTGTCCAACCGAAGTTTCCAAAAGACATATTGTAACTATTTTGATTGAATCCCACAGCTCCACCTTGAACTCCTGTTGCTGCTCCTGCATCTCTTTTCCAAACTAAATTATCGGCATCTGTTGTATCTCCTGTCCAAAACATCATTGTGTTATCTAGAGGGTCTCCTGATAGGCTATTTGGTACATTTAGCTGTATCGATGACAGTGTTGCTAATTGTACTCCACCTTGTGTTGCATTTATGTAAAATTCTCCACCCGAAATTAGAATTCCTTTATCACCACTTGGCATAACTCCCATTGTCGGTTTGTTTGTTACTAACATAGTTCCTTTGTCGAAAAGTTCTATAAACTTTATATCGAAACTTCCTGTTACAGGATTACCATTTTTTGTAAGATTGTTTCCGTTTAGAGTTATTGTAACTCCTTTTGCCGATGTTAATGTAATAACTCCTGTTCCTGCCGTTGCAGTAAAAGATTGTGTTTGATGTTGCAAAGCTGTTTCTCTAATTCCTTGAAATTCTTGAGATGATGGTGGTAATTCTTGAATAGGTTCATCATCATTCTTACTACAACTTATTAATGACGCTGTTGCTAATACTGCTAGTGAAATGTTTTTAAAATTTTTCATGATTTCTAATGTTTTAATATTGTTATTATTTGTTTGTATAGTTATATCAATTATGGTTTGATATTGTTACCTCTTTTTTAAATTATTTTTTTATTGAAATACAATGTCTATACAAGGAATTCCGTAATTAGGTACTGGACCTCCACTTCCATAAAAATTAGAAGCCGTAATAGTCAATACACCATTAGTAGCAGGATATTGGTTTGGACCAGCGTTTTTTCTGCAAATTCTACCTATTGTGTTTCCAATGTTTCCAAGATAGTTATTAGCATTTCGTCTAATTGTGTAGCTATTTCCAGCAACAAGAGGCGTTGGCGTAATAGGTTGATAATCGGTCGAGGCAGAATTAAAGACAATGTTTCCAGAATAAACCATAGTACTAGTTGTATTATTATAAATCTCCATCGTGTAAGGAATACTACTCGCAAAAAGAGTTGCGTTCCCTTGATATCCAAGTGTACAAACAGTTTTATTTGTACTAACTGTAAAAGTATATTCGTGAGTAACTAAATCCATTGTGAGATAATTATCATAAAGAGCATTGCTTGCTAGAGTTGCAGCATACAAGTTTTGAAAATCTGTTCCTACCGTATTACAAGCCGAAGGAGGAGGAAGTGGCAATGGTGGATTACTTGGTGAGCAACTTGCTAATGTAATGGCTAATAAAGCTAATGTTCCTACTTTTTTAATTTCTAATTTCATGATTTCTAGTTTTTGATGTTGTTATTCATCGTTTATATATTCATATCAACAGAGTATTTATTTTGTTACCTTTTTTTTTATTATTTTCGAAAAAAGTTTTTTATGCCAAACAACACTATTACTCCGTCTGGTTCTCTTTCAGGTTCTAGCCATGAGGATCAGCTTTATGTTGACGGCCTTGCCAATAACAATTCAGTTGTAATTCAATCTATATATAAAAAATTTACGCCTAAAGTAATTTACTATATCAAAACAAATTCTGGAGATGAAGATCGTGCCCAAGATGTCATTCAAGATGTACTGATTACAATTTATAATCAAGCAAAAACTAAAGGATTACAACTCACATGTCCTTTTGATGCTTATTTTTTCTTATTGTGTAAAAGGCGTTGGCTTAACGAAATAAAAAAAGCTACAAATAAAGAGGTAACAATAAGTGATGATAGTGTATATAAAGATGAATCGACAGCAGAAATGGCAAACCAAACTGAAATTTTTGAAGAGAAACAATCATTATTTGAAGAAATGTTTGGAAAATTAGGAGAAAAATGCCAAGAAGTACTCAAGCTAAGTTTTGTAACAAAAACAATGGAAGAAGTAGCGCAAAAGCTAAATGTTACCTATGGCTATGTGCGCAAGAAAAAATCACTTTGCACAGGACAACTTACAGAAATGATTCAGCAATCAAATAAATACAAATCATTAAAATCCTAAATCATGAACGAAGAATTATACCTGTCATTTGAAAATTATCTTAGTAACGAATTTTCATCGGAAGAGATAATAATATTTGAAAATCGACTTCAAAATGATATAGATTTTAAAGAAAAATTTGAAACCTACAAAGAATCAAATCGGTTTTTAAAAATTAAATTTTCGCCAGAAACAGTTGCATTCAAAGAAAACTTGAAGGCGATTGCTAAAGAATCATTAGTAGAAAATAAATCTAAAAAAGGTAAAACAATTCAATTAAGAACTTATATATATGCTATTGCAGCAGTTTTTGTTTTATTTTTTGGTTTACACCTTTTTCAAAATGACAATCCGGAATATGGAGATTTTAATAAACATGAAGAAGCTCATTTTACAGAACGCGGTGATCTTGTTAAATCACTAAAGCTAGCACAAGATGCTTTTAACAAAAAAGACTATAAAAAAGCAATTATTAATTTTGAGTTGGTTATAAAAGAATATCCAAGACCAGAAATTAAATATTTTTATGCCATTTCATTACTTGAAGAAAATCGATTTGCAGATTCTGAAATAGTTTTAAATGACATTATAAATGGGAAATCTATTTATAAAAATACTGCAACTTGGTATTTAGCATTATCTAAACTTAAACAAAAAGATTATAAGTCTTGTAAAGCAATCTTACTAACAATTCCTTCAGATTATGAAGATTATACTCAAGTTGAAAAGCTATTAAAATCCTTAGATTAGGTGAAAATTTACTTTTTTCTTTCTAACTCATCAATTTCTTCATCGGTATGTTCCAAAACATCGATTCTAGGTTTTATGAATTCTTGTTCGTTTGCTAATCGTTTATTTAATGTTAGAACTAAAGCTGGTAGTAACATCAAGTTAGACAACATTCCGAATCCTAAAGTCATGGCGATTAATCCACCTAATGCAATTGTTCCTCCAAAACTAGATAGCATAAAAACTGAAAAACCAGAAAATAATACGACTGAAGTATAAAACATACTAACACCAGCTTCTTTTAAAGTAGCATAAACTGATTTTTTTATTTTCCAGTTGTGATGGTTTAATTCTTGACGGTATTGTGCCAAAAAGTGTATTGTGTCATCTACAGAAAGTCCAAAAGCGATACTAAATACTAATATTGTTGATGGTTTTAATGGAATTCCAAAATATCCCATTAAACCAGCAGTGATTACTAGAGGTAAAATATTTGGAATTAACGAAACTACTACCATTTTGAAAGAGCGAAACATAAAAACCATTAACATGGCGATAAGGAAAATGGCAAAAAGTAAAGAAGTAACCAAATTGTCTAATAAATATTTCGTTCCTTTTTCAAATACAGATGCTTTTCCGGTAATGTGTACTGTAAATCTATCTGGAGGAAAAACCTGATTTATTTTCTTCCAAAGTTTGTTTTCAATTTTGGCCATATTTCCTGTGCCAATATCTCTCATAAAAGTAGTTATTCGAGCCGTTTGACCACCTTTGTCAACATAGCTTTTCATGATATCTTTTTTGTTTCCTTTAAAAGTATTTTTGGCATAACTCGCTATAAATGCTTGCTCTTGCGAGGAAGGCAATTCGTAATATTCTGGATTTCCGTTGTAATAGGCTTGTTTGGAATATTTAACCAAATTTAAAATAGAAATGGGTTTGGATAGTTCTGGAATTTCTTCGATTGTTTTTTGAAGCTCATCCATTTTTCGCAAGGTAGAAAGTTTTAAAACCCCTTGTTTTCTTTTGGTGTCAATGGTTATTTCTAAAGGCATCACTCCATCAAATTCTTTTTCGAAGAAAACAATGTCTCTAAAAAAATCAGTCTTTTTAGGCATGTCTTCAATTAAACTTCCAGAGGTTTTTATTTGTAAAGCGCCAAAAGTACTTACGAAAAACAAAGTTATGGACACAATATAGATTTGTGTTCTTTTATACTTAACCGTTTTTTCAATCCATGACATGAAAGCACGAGTATAATTTCGGTTTAAATGTTCTAAATGTTTGGGTTGAGGAGCTGGTTGATAACTATAGAAAATAGGAATGATACTCAAACACAAGAAGAATAATGCGATGATACTAATAGAAGAAATGATACCAAATTCTTTTAAAATTTCACTATTGGTAATAATAAATGTAGCAAATCCAGCAGCTGTCGTTAGATTTGTCATTAAAGTTGCTGTTCCTACTTTTGTAATAACGCGTTGCAAAGCACGTCCTTTGTTGCCATGATTTTGATATTCTTGTTGGTATTTATTGGTGAGAAAAATACAATTTGGGATTCCAATAATAATAACCAAAGAAGGAATTACGGCGGTTAAAACTGTGATTTGATAATTTAATAATCCCAATAACCCAAAAGTCCACATCACGCCAATAATTACAATCAATACTGATATTAATGTGGCTCGAAGTGATCTGAAAAAGAAAAAGAAAATTAATGATGTTATAAATAATGCTGCGCCAACAAATAAACCAATTTCGTCAACAATACTTTGTGCATTCAAGGTTCTAATGTAAGGCATTCCAGAAACACGAAGATCAACTCCTGTTTCTTTTTCGAAAGCTTTTATTTTAGGGATAAACTTATCTAAAACATATTCTTTTCGGATAATGGTATTTACAATTTTTTTATCTAAATATATGGCTGAACGAATAGACCCGCTTTTTTTGTTATAAAGCAATCCTTCGTAAAAAGGCATTTTTTGAAATAATTCATTTTTTATATCCCGCAGGTATTTTTTATCTAACGTTTGTAATGGATTAATGAAAGGAACCAGTTCAAACGATTTTCTAGTTTCGTTTTTTTGAAGCTTTTTTAAATCATTTACAGAAACAACGAGCTCTACTTCTTTGTCGTTTTGTAATTCGGTCATTAATTTATTCCAAGCCTTAAATACTTTTGGAGTAAAAAAAGTTGTGTCTTTTACGCCAACAACAATAAGATTTCCTTCTTCGCCAAATTTATCAAGAAAGGCTTTGTATTCAATGTTAACTGGATGATCATCAGGCAAGAGATTCGCTTCTGAATGAGTAAATTTGATGTTTTTCCATTGCATAGCAAACAGAACAGTAATAATTACAATTCCTGATAAAAAAACAATTCTATTTCTGAGGATTACTCTGGCAATAAACTCCCAAAATCCTATACTTAACATTTTTTTCATAAAGCTTAAAAAAGAATGCAAAGGTAATTAAAAGCACTAAAATTTAGTTAAATAAAACAAAACTTTTATTTAGATCATTATCTAACAATAAATTTACATGATTAATCTAATTTATGTTTTTATTTGTATGGTAATTTCGTCATCTTTGTAGAATATAAAGCTGATAATTGTCTTATTTTTTTATGAAAAATTTAAAAAATGCATTGTTCTATTTTACCGTTACTGGTGTTTTTACAGCTTTAATTTATTGGGTTGTTGGTCAAGGTAAAAACCTTGAAATTGGGAGAAGCGTTATAGCTCCTACATCAAAAAACACCCAATGGAATCAGTTTTTAGAGTCACTCACTCACAATCTTCATCATCCTTTAGCTATTTTATTAGGTCAAATAATCACCATAATTATTGTCGCTCGTTTTTTTGGTTGGATTTTCAAAAAAATTGGTCAACCATCTGTAATTGGAGAAATAATTGCAGGTATTTTTCTAGGTCCATCCGTTGTAGGAATGTACTTTCCTGGGTTTTCATTGGCATTATTTCCAGCAGAATCACTTGGAAACCTTCAATTCTTAAGCCAAATTGGGTTAATCCTTTTTATGTTTGTCATAGGAATGGAGTTAGACCTAAAAGTACTAAAAAATAAAGCTAATGAAGCTGTCGTTATAAGTCATGCTAGTATAGTTATTCCGTTTGCACTGGGAATCTCACTAGCCTATTTTGTTTATTATAAGTTTGCACCACAAGGTGTCGAATTTCTTTCTTTTAGTTTATTTATGGGGATTTCTATGAGTATCACTGCATTTCCTGTTTTGGCAAGAATTGTACAAGAAAGAGGCATTCATAAAACAAAATTAGGCAGTATCGTTATTACTTGCGCTGCAGCCGATGACATTACTGCTTGGTGTTTGCTTGCTGCAGTTATTGCCATTGTAAAAGCAGGAACATTTATAAGCTCTCTTTATGTTATAGGTTTAGCTATACTTTATGTTTTACTCATGTTATTTATTGTAAAACCTTTTTTTAAAAGAGTTGGAGATTTATATTCCAATAATGAAAATCTAAGCAAACCAGTTGTAGCTATTTTTTTTCTAACACTTATCCTGTCCTCTTATTGCACTGAAGTAATTGGAATTCATGCACTTTTCGGAGCTTTTATGACAGGTGTTATTATGCCGGACGTATCTAAATTTAGAAATGTATTTATCGAAAAAGTTGAAGATGTGGCCTTGATTCTTTTGCTTCCATTGTTTTTTGTTTTTACAGGATTGCGCACACAAATAGGATTAATTAATGATCCATATTTATGGGAAATTACGGGATTTATTATTTTAGTTGCAGTTGTCGGGAAATTTTTAGGAAGCGCACTTGCTGCAAAATTTGTAGGGCAAAACTGGAAAGATAGTTTAACCATTGGCGCATTAATGAACACACGTGGACTAATGGAACTAGTGGTTCTAAATATTGGATATGATTTGGGTGTTCTAAATTCAGAAATATTTACCATGATGGTCATTATGGCATTAGTTACTACATTTATGACTGGACCTGCACTAGATTTGATAAATTATATTTTTAAATCTAAAAACCTACTAACTAATGAAGAAGATATTGATTCTAATAAATATAAGATCCTTATATCTTTTGGAAACTACGAAAAAGGAAAATCATTACTTCGATTAGCAAATAGTTTAATTAAAAAACAAAAAGATGTATCTACCATAACGGCTATGCATTTATCTGTAAGTGATGAAATGCATGGCTTTAATCTTGAGGAATACGAGGAAGAAACCTTCATTCCTATTCTTGAAGAATCTAAATTATTAAACCAAGACATAAACACCATCTTTAAAGCTACAACAGATATTGAAACCGATATTGCTGAAATAGCAAATCAAGGAGACTATGATTTACTTTTGGTAGGTTTAGGAAAGTCTATTTTTGAAGGAACTTTGCTCGGAAAAGTACTAGGATTTACAACAAGAATCATAAATCCAGATAGATTACTTGACAAAATAACAGGAAAAGAAGGCTTATTTACTAATTCAATTTTTGACGAAAGAACACGTCAAATTATTGCTAAAAACAAAATGCCGTTAGGTATTCTTGTGGATAATGAATTAAGCTATACTGATAAAATTTTCGTCCCATTTTTCGGAAATGAAGATGCTTTTTTAGTAGACTATATTCAAAAGTTTATTTATAATAATAATTCTAAAATCAAGATTATTGATGTAAACAATCAGATTAAAAATAATTTTTTAGTAAAAAATGCTATCGAAACCTTAGAAGTGACCTATCCAGATAACATTACTTTAGTTAGTGATTATCAAATTTTAAAACCATTCTTAATCAAACAAGATTTAATGATGATTAGTCTTGATAGCTGGAAAAAACTAGTTGATTCTCAGAGCGTCTGGCTAAGTAACTTACCATCTGTACTAATTATAAAGCCTTAATTACTAAAGACCTAAATCTATTTTAACACTTAGTTTTATTGCTATATTGTCTTCAAAATTTGGCAATTGATTAGGTCCGTATCTGTAAAAAGCTACAAATCCCAAGCCTCTATAAATCTGGTTTAACTCAAATCCAGATTCCATATAACCTTTTTCTAGGGTTTTAAAGTTTATGTTTAGATGTCTCTCTGGATTATCTAGACTTCCAATACCATATTTAGTAATAAGAGAGAAAACTGGCTTTATTCTTTTAGTAATTTCGAATTTAGGAAATTGATGTTCTAATTGAAAAAAGGCATACTTATTAGAGAAAAATTCATTAAAATACATTGTTTCAAAACTATCTCTCCCTGCAAAAGTAATTCGTTGTATAATCTTGTCTTTTAATAAATTATTTGGCGAATGATTATAAACATGTGTAATTGGAATGTCTCCAAAAGCATAACCCCCTTCAAAAAGAAACTTTAATTTATGGTTTGAGTTAATTTTTTTTTGATAATCAAATCTAAAATCTACTTTACCAAAATCGAAATCATTATTCCATAATTTAGGTATTGTTTTTGAAAACTGAAAAGTAAATTTTGGATATCTTTTATTTATTTCGATTGTTTTATTTGGTGTTTGCATGTATTTACTAAACGGACTCCATTGTAAGGAAACTGTTAGTAAAGTAGATTTGAAATTTGTATATAAATTATCGTTTAGTTTGTAATTATAATCGAATCTGGGAGTTATATCGCTTTGTGTAATTTGCCAAATACTTTCGGTTTTTGGAATAATTTTAGTTTCTACAAATCCTTTCCACGTAACATGATTATAAAAAGTACTTAGATTAAGTGGTCTTGGATCGTAAATTTTGAAAGTTGGTTTGTCTATCTCAAAAGATGTGCTTGCAATTTCACTTACATCGTCTTTATATGATAAACCCAACCAAGTTTCCGAACGATTATCTACTCGAAATGAATTAGAAATAAAACCTTTAAAAAAACCATCTTTTGTTCCGTAAACATAATATCCTTCTAGCTTATAATTCTTGGCTAATTTTTCGTTAGTTACACCTCCCAATCCTAATCTAAATCCTTCGTAATTGTTATAACGAAAAATATAACGCAAATCGACATCGAAAAAACCAATAGGATAATAGCCTTTTAGTACTTTTCTACCAATTTTAATCTTTTTTTCGTACTTTCTTTTCTGAATTAAACTATCTAATGAAAAATAGGTTGCGCTACTTCTCACGTCTGTCGAATCATTAAAATAATTGTACCAAAGTGATTCATTTTTTGAAATAGCATTTTCGCTTATTGTTATAGCAATATCTGGATGTTTTATTTTTGATACTTTGTTGAATTTTGGATCAAAATAGTTTGTATTAGATCTTATCTCAACAAAATCTGAGGCATATTTTTTGCCCTCGGGATTTAACTTTGAATCTGTTCCTTCAAAAGTAATTGTTTCTCCAAGTATTTTTATTGGCGCTTTACTGTTCCCTTTTCTTATAGAAAGATTACTTTTTATTGGAAACCAATTATCTAGTTCTTTATTATACTCAAAATAATGATTGGATTTTATTTGTATTAATCCCGAAATTCTTAACTCAACTTTAGCGATACTAAATTTTTCTGCATCAATAAAAAAAGTACCCGTCAACTGGTCAGTTTTAGATTTTTGTTTTGGCAAGAATGAAATTTTATAAACCTTTCTATTTTCTAAAAAAGAATTTCCTAAAAAAGTGTAATTGTATTTTTTCAATCCTTTTGCAGAAATTGGACTTACATATTCTTTTTCTACCAGCGAATAATTATCATCATAAACAGAAAAAGGTTGTAATTGAAGCGCAAAATATTCAAAAATAGGCTCTCTAAAACCTGCCATTTTTGTAGTTAGAATCCTTTCTTTCCGTTGGTTATTAATTATTTGATATTTTGATGTTTTTTCTACCTGATATAAGTGCTGCTTCGAGACAATTCTTTTAAAATTATAATCGGAAGAATCTATTCTAGATAAAATTTTCTTATCTCGTTTAGTAATAAAAATAGAGTCTATCCTTCCTTGTATTAAGTCAGGGTTTGCAGTTATAATGAGTTTATTATAGGCTATAATTTCATAGTTTTTGGCTTCATTATCAGATTTATAAAGATTTACTTTTTTGATAATACTATCGCCCGTAGATGAACTCACTTGTCCAGTAGTTTTTATATTAACAAAGAGCGTAATAAAAAAGCATATAAAAGGAAGCTGTCTTTTTAAGATCATAATTTTTTAATCCCTTTTTTGAAGGAATGTACAAATATAGTTGTATTAAATAATAAATAGAAATAGTTATGTGATTTTAAAAAAAACTTGTTACGATAGTGTAACAGTGGATTTCAGGATTAACTTAGATTTATCGAAAACATTAATAAATAAGACCCCTTCATTTAAATTTGTTACAGGTATTTCCCCTTCAACTTTTATAGTTTTATTCTCATACTTAACTTTTAATAAAGCACTGTAAGTTAAAATGTCATCTCCAAATTTTTGAATATTTTTATCCCCCAAAACATTGCTTTTACTATCTATTATTTGCACATAAAAATCTTTGGTAGTGGATTTACTCAAATCATTTTCTGCAATCATAAAACTAATTTTTATTAGATTTACCCTACTTGCTTTATCTGTTTCGGTTTGTTTTCCAGAGCTTTTTAATTTTAGAAATACTGTTTGTAAATTATAAAAATACAATTTTGTTGCATCGGTAATTTTCTTTGTTAATTTTTTATTAGAAACCACCAGTGTATCATTTTTTATTTTCTCTTTAATTAAAACAACATTAGTTTTATTTAACACAAGGTTTGTACTATCTATTTTATCTTTATAAGAGTCTATTTCATTAAGTAGTGACTTAATCCTATTATCTATATCGCTTGTACTTTGTTTATAATCTATAATTGTTTTCTCAGTAACTTCTTTCTTCTGTAAATTGATTATAAGTTGTTGTACTTTATTTTGTTCTGAGAGTAATTTTCCTGATAATGATTTATTTGAAGTGATTACTTGTTTTAAAAATAATTGAGATTTTTCTAAATCATTGAGCATATTTGCTTTTTCTTCTCTAAGCTCTATAATAGTTCTTTTAGACTTGCTAGATAATTTAGAAATATAAAAAAGACTTCCAAGCATTGATAAAGCTAGTAAAATTATTATGATTTTAAAGCTTTTATTATTCTGACTTTTTTTGACTTTTTTTGACATTCTTTTTTTATGCTATTTTTTTGATATTGTTATTTAAATCACTAATTAATGTAGGCTTTTGAAGATCTTTAGCAATTCTTTCAAATTTAATATTTTTATCTAATTTATAATAGAGAGAGATCGCTATTAATCCTATAAAACCCATTAATAGCCAATTTGACAAATAACTAAATTTTTCAATTACACTAAATCCTACTTTTGGACTTAATATTTGCGCAGCACTAAAACTCATAGCGTAAAAAGCCATATATTTTCCTTCCTTTCCTTGAACAGCTCTACTAAATGCAAAAGTATTAGAAAATGAAAAAAGCAATATCTGTCCCAAAGTTATGAGAAAAATACTTATAACTAACACCGGTACAGACTTAGAAAAAAGTAAAAAGAAGAATCCAGAAGTCATAAATACAGACCCAAATAAAATAATTTTAGTTGGTTGAGCAGTAGTTTTTTCTAGGAAACCAATGAGTGGCATTTCAAAAAGAAAGATCAACAACCCATTTAAAGCTAAAAGCAATCCTATTTGAAACTCATCAAGTTTTAGCTTATCAGAGTTATATAGTGGAATTGTTGTAAATAACTGAAAGAATAAAAAGGCAGTTAAAAAACTAGCAAATAAGAAAATTATAAAACTTATATCTGCTTTTCTATTTATTTCTATTACTCCTTCTTTTTCCCTGTCTCTATTTATTTTTTTTCTGGCTTTGTATATTTTACTTTCATCTATTACTAACATAAAAATAGAAATTGCAAGCACACAAGTTAAACCATCTATCCAAAAAAGCATATCATAGTTATCTTTTTGTATAACTAGTCCTGCAATAATTGGTCCTGAAACTATACCTAAGTTTACTGCTAATCTTACTAGTGTTAGCGCTCTAGTTCTATTTTTTTTATTTGTAAAATTTGACACAGCAACATACATTGCTGGTTTATACATATCGGCAATAGCTGTTACTATAAATAGACCAACGCATATTTCTACAAAATCATATAAGAACATTAGCGAAATAATACCAAAACCCGTTAGAAAAAGACTCGCTAACATGATTGTATAAAACCCTAATCGATCTGTTAGCTTTCCTCCTAGCCAGTTCCCAAACAAAGCCCCAACTCCTATACAAACGAGCATCCATCCTATTTGATTTAGGCTAAAAAAAAGATTTTCGTGCATATATTTTGTCAAAAACAACATAACCATTGCGCCTGCACGATTTATGAAAGTAATTAACGTTAAAACCCAGACTTCTCTCGAAAATCCTCTAAAGTTATCAAAGTAGGTATTTAAATAACTTTTCATGTTATTTGTTTTTTTATCAATTAGACATTATGGGGACTCTGTCTATACTGATGTTTTTTTGTTATAATTTAATCAATTTAGTAAATTTTTTTAATTTTCTTAGACCTGTCGGCAATATAAGATACTAACCATGCTATCTGGCCTTCTTTAGCAAAATATAACTTTTTATCATTGATCTCTGGAATTGCTTCCAGACAAACTAGAAGAATATTACTTCCTGAGATTAAATATTTTTGCGAATAGGTTTTTAAAACACGCTCTGCATCTTTGTCAGTTTTTGCTAATTCTTCAAATTTTCTAAAATTATTTTTTAAAATCGCATCGTAATTAAGAACATCCTCTAGATTAAATTTATTAAAGGTTTCTTTAGCAACACCATTATAAAGCGTGTAAAAAGCCCACACTGCACCACCGGACATGAATACTTTTTCTTTCTCTAAAGCTACCGGACTAGTGCCATACATGGCATTTATCTGATCTCTTAATGTAGGAAGAAATCCAAATGATTTTTCATTATATTCTGAAATGTCATCTTTTCTTGTTTTTTTTATTACCGCTTCTGTTAATGTTATGGTTCCGTAACTTACACTTAATGGAAAAAATACAAAAGCATCATTATTTCTTACATCGATATATCCTCCTTTAGTATTTCCTCCACCTATATCCAAAATCATAGAATCTTTATAGTCTGAAGGTGGCACACAACCTTTTAGCAGCATTTTTCCTTCTGTCTGCGCATCAATAAAATCTAATGTTTTATTCGTTAATAATTTTATCTTATCAGCTAATTCTTGAGTATTTTTTGCCATTGCAACTCCAGAAGATCCAACTATAAAAATATTTTCGTCAGTTACTTTAAAATCATTTTTAATTTTTGAATAATTAGATAAAACTACTAATGCCGTCTTTTCAATATCTTCTTTAGCTAAATTACCATCTATAGCTATTCCTCGTGCAATACCAACATTTTCAGACCAATAAGACTTAATGACAAAATCCCCTCTTTTAATATTTTTGACATCTAAAACGGACATTTTTATACCTTTACTACCAATTTCGATTCCTGCAAATAAGTTTTCGGTAGTTTCTTGCGAGAATAATGCGCTTTGAAAAAAGAATAATAAAAAAAGAGCATTAAGAAGTATTTTTTTTACATTCATCGTAGGTGAATTTTAAAAATCAAAAATAGATTTATGTTGTAAGGATATCAAAAATATTAAAAATATCAATACAAAACCATTATTTTCTATTTAATATAAAAATACCGTTAAGTTTTTTCAAACTTAACGGTATTTTGTACTAATTGTTAGTAAAAGTTAAACCTTCATTATCTCTGTTTCTTTAACAACTAATAATTCATCTATTTTTCTGATAAAGGTATCGGTTAGTTTCTGAACGCTTTCTTCGGCTGTTTTACAAATATCCTCAGATGTTCCGTCTTTTTCTAATTTTTTGATATCCGAATTAGCGTCTTTACGAACGTTACGAACACCTATTTTAGCATCTTCGGCTTCAGTTTTAGCCTGTTTTGCTAATTCACGTCTTCTTTCTTCAGTTAGTGGCGGAACACTAATTATGATAACATCTCCATTATTCATTGGATTGAAGCCAATATTGGCTATCATAATTGCTTTTTCAATTACTTGTAACATATTTTTTTCAAAAGGTTGCAATGTAATTGTTCTAGCATCTGGCACACTAATTTTTGCTACTTGCGAAAGTGGTGTTGCCGAGCCATAATAATCTACAAAAACACTTCCTAACATAGCTGGAGAAGCTTTTCCTGCGCGAATATTTAAAAACTCTTTTTCTAAATGAGCAATAGAACCTTCCATAGATTCTTTTGTACTATCTAGTATAAATTCAATTTCTTCAGTCATTTTATTTTGTTGGATTTTTGGATTGTTAAATTTTTTGAAAAATCGAATTCTCTAATAATCTAATAATTGTATTATATATTTACTACTGTTCCTATATTGTCTCCCTTGCAAATTTTAAGTAAATTCCCTTCTTTATTCATATCAAAAACAATAATAGGTAATTTATTTTCTTGACTTAAGGTAAATGCCGTGGTATCCATTACATTTAAACCTTTTTTGATTACATCTTCAAATGAAATGTAATCAAATTTCACGGCGTCTTTGTTTTTTTCTGGGTCTTCAGAATAAATACCATCTACACGAGTTCCTTTGAGGATGACATCTGCATTTACCTCAACACCTCTTAAAACTGCCGCTGTATCGGTTGTGAAATAAGGATTTCCTGTTCCTGCTCCAAAAATTACAATTCTATTTTTTTCTAAATGTCTTACTGCTCTTCTTTTGATGTAAGGTTCAGCAATGGCTTCGATTTTTAAAGCTGTTTGCAAACGAGTAAGCATACCTTTTTCTTCGAGTGCCCCTTGCAAAGCCATACCGTTTATAACCGTAGCAAGCATTCCCATATAATCTCCCTGAACTCTATCCATGCCATTACTAGCACCTGCAATACCTCTAAAAATATTTCCTCCTCCAATAACTATAGCTATTTGAACTCCTAAATCATGAATTTGTTTTATTTCATCAGCATATTCTGCTAAACGTTTTGGATCTATTCCATATTGACGGTCGCCCATTAGCGCTTCGCCGCTTAATTTTAGAAGAATTCTTTTGTATTTCATTGCGGTTTTGTACTTGTTTAGTCTTGCAAATATAAAGATATTCTTCCATTTTATAAAATTGGTTTTTATTATTTACCAATCTTTCGAAATATGCTTTTTTATTACATCATGTGCTAAATAAATGACTAGATTTAAAGCAATTGATCAGGGTATATTCCTTCCAAAACAACAAGAAAAGCTCTCTTTTATTTTTGAACATAAATTGATATTTTATCAAAGTTAAAAAATTTTAAATAAAATAGATTGATATTGTTCAAATAGCTACACCTAACTGATTAATTAAAAATTTTATTTCATTTAGTTTTAACTCGATAACTCAAATTTACAATCCATACCCATAAATAGAATAAGTATGAAAAAACAAAAAAACCTAAACTTACATTTAGGTTTTTTTTAGCAGAGGAGATGGGATTCGAACCCACGATATGTTGCCATATACACGCTTTCCAAGCGTGCGCCTTCAGCCACTCGGCCACCCCTCTCTTTATATTTTGCAAATAAAAGAATAAATTTCTTGAGAAGTAAACAATTATTGTATTAATTCATCTCGCCACGCAAAGAAGTTTCAAATATGGTTTTGAATACATTTGGCGCTACTTTTTGTCCTAACAAATACATGAGTTTTGTAATAGCTGCTTCGGTAGTGATATCTTTTCCCGAGACAACACCAATTTGTTTGAGTTGTGAACTAGTTTCGTACTGACCCATATTGACACTTCCACCTGAACATTGGGTTACATTTATAATATACAATCCGTTTTTGATGGCGTTTTCAAGTAAATTGATAAACCATTTTTCGGTGGGAGCATTGCCTGAACCATAGGTTTCTAATACGATTCCTTTTAGATTTGAAATGGATAAAATAGTTTGAATCACTTTTTCATTAATACCGGGGAAAACTTTAATAATGACTACATTGTCATCAAAATTGGTGTTTACTTTTAGTTTTTTAGTAGATGTATTTTTTAATAAAATATTTTCATTAACATTCAAATGAACCCCAGATTCTGCTAATGCTTGGAAATTTGGCGAAGCAAAAGCACTAAAATGTTCGGCACTTATTTTTGTGGTTCTATTGCCACGATACAATTTGTATTCGAAATACAAACAAACCTCATTGATGATTGACTTGTTTTTGTTTTTTAGCGATGCAACTTGAATAGCTGTGATTAGATTTTCTTTAGCATCAGTTCTTAAATCTCCAATAGGCAATTGAGAACCTGTAAAAACAACTGGTTTGTTTAGGTTTTCTAACATAAAACTTAATGCTGATGCGGAATATGACATGGTGTCTGATCCGTGTAAAACAACAAAACCATCATAATTATCATAATTGTCTTTGATAATAATCGCTATTTTTTTCCACTTCTCAATATTCATATTCGAAGAATCGATAGGCTTGTCGAACGAAACTGTTGCGATATTACAGTCTAATAATTTGAGTTCGGGAATGTTTTTTAGTAATTTCTTAAAATTGAACGCCTTGAGAACACCAGTTTCAAAATCCTTTACCATTCCTATGGTTCCGCCCGTATATATGAGAAGTATATTGGCTTTAGACAGCATCATTATATTTCATTTTGTTCACTACAGGATTGGCATACATAGCAAGGAAACTTTCTACCATTTGTGTGTTTTTAGCATCTATTTTTAGCTCTAAACGACGTTCAAATAATGATTTTTCATTTTCGGTATAATGGTTCGAAAATTCGTCTGTTTTATATAATATATCGTAAGCTATAAAATTTGTTGTCCACAATTTATAAGACTTCAAAATCGATTCGTCAACAATTTGTGTCAAAGCCTGAATTTGCTTATTTGTATTTGAAAATTCTTCTTTAATTATATCTAATTCAGCATCTAAAATATCCCCAATATGTATGTGAATTCGTTTTTTCTGACCCAGAATGCCGCTCAAAATATTTTGAAAATCTTCATTCCCACTTTTAACGTAGGTTTCCTGATTGGCTTCTGCCATAAGTTGTGGCATTTTTAGTGCATCGGTAGGGTCATATTCGTAAGAAATAGAAACGGGAACTATTTTTATTTCCTTACAATAATCCATAGCATCTTTATTGGAAGCCATCGTTAGCATTTTTAGCACGCCAGAATTGGTTGCATCATTACCATCTTTTGTTCTTCCTTCACGTTGCGCAATCCAGACAGAACGGTTTTCGTGTAATAATAATCGCTCAATATATTCCGACATTAAATGTGAACTTTGCAGCAATTCTCTTGGTGATAATCCTCTTTGAACAATAAAATTTCGATTTAATCTTGAAAGTGATTTCAAAAAATCTTTCTTTACTAAATTGTCTCCAATTGCAGATGCTGTCATAACTAATTCATGTTCGAAAAGCGCGGCATTTAGCAAAGAAGTATCCAAAATTATATCGCGATGGTTTGATATAAAAAGGTAAGCTGTATTTTTTTCTAATTTCTCGAAACCTGACGTAGAAAGACCTTCGGAACTTTTTTCAAGTACTTTTTGAATAGTTTCGTATATAAAATTACATTGAAAATCTCTTATAGAATGCGTTTTACGAAGTTGATTTTTCCAGACTTCATCATCAACTCCTGGAAAAGCAAAATTCATCATTGCTTTAAGCATAGGATGTTTTAAAGATGCTTGTAAAGCTTGGTTTACTTCGGCATCATAATAAGGACGAATATTATCAAATTTTGACATGTTGTAACTTAAATTATTCCTACAAAGAACGGATTTTTTTTTCAAATATAATTAACAGTTTCTAAAAATGGACAAAGCATTTTTAGTCGTAATTCTAGCAATTTCTTCTACTGGAAGATTGTAAATTCCCGATAATTTCTCGGCAACCAAAGTTACATAAGCGCTTTCATTTCGTTTTCCACGAAAAGGAGCGGGTGCAAGATAAGGAGAATCGGTTTCTAGAACGATATTTTCAATGTCTATTTGATGTAAAAACTGATCTATTTTTCCGTTTTTGAAAGTGACAACACCCCCAATTCCGAGTTTCATATTATAAGAAATAGCTTTTAAAGCTTGTTCGTAATCTCCTGAAAAACAATGAAAAATCCCAAACAAATCGTCACTTTTTTCAAGTTCAAGGACTTCGAAAATTTCATCGAAAGCATCGCGTCCATGAATATTTATCGGTAATTTATACTTTTTTGCCAATTGTATTTGGTACTGAAAAGCTTTTTTCTGAATATCTAAAGTGGTTTTGTCCCAATATAAGTCTATACCAATTTCGCCAATAGCAGAAAATTTTCTTTTCGTTAATTCAGTTTCTATATGTTGCAATTCTTCGAGATAATTTTCTTTTACATAACACGGATGCAAACCCATCATTAGAAAAATATTTTCAGGATATTTTGCCTCTAAATCATACATTTTTTGAGTATAACTAGCATCTATCGATGGAATAAAAAGTTTAGAAACTCCTTTTGAAATCGCATTCTGAATCATTTTGTCTCGATCGGAATCGAATTCTGAGGAATATAAATGGGTATGAGTATCTATTAGTAACATTTGATTGTTTTGATTTGCAAAATTACTTTAAATCTTGATTCAATCTAAAATAATTTATTCGATTTTTTGAGATGTTTATTAAAAAGAAAAGATAGTATTCGAAAACACTTTTCGAATACTATCCTTCATGATTTAATAGCTTAACCTTAATACAAAGCAATTAGAAAATTAAATTATTTTTTTGCTGGAGTTGCCATTTCTTGTTTTGCAGCAGCTTCTTTTTTCATCTCAGTTTTGTGGTGTTTTCTGTGGTGTTTTTTAGCTGGTTTTGTAGCCGAAGCATCTTGAGCGAAAGACATTGCAGAAAATCCTATTACTGCAACTAACATTACTAATTTTTTCATCTTTTTTAGATTTAATGGTTATTTTTTTAGTTTTATAATTATTGTCCCCATAATTATAAATCAAATGTATAATCAGAAAATGAAGTTTAGATGAAGATTATAAGGCTTAAGAGAAATTTAACTTTTACCGAAATCAGGGAATATTAGGCAAAAAGAACTTCCTATATTAGGTTCTGAAATAACATTGATTTCTACCTTATGAAAGTGAGCAATACTACTAGCAATTGCGAGCCCTAAACCATGTCCTTCGTGATTGTGACTAAATCTAGTAAAGCGCTCAAAAATATTTTTTAACTGTAATTCATCGATTCCAATTCCTGAGTCTTTTATTATAACGCAGTATTTTTCGTTTACAAATTCGTCTGAAATGGAAATATTTCCGTTTTGATTATTGTATTTTATAGCATTTACTAATAAATTGTATAACAAAACGTGCATGAGGGTTTTGTTTCCTGTAAAATTAATTTCGTGTTTGATGTTTTTTGTTACAATTAATTTTTTTTCGTTAATTCGATCTTCTAAATTTTCTATTAATTCCGAAAACAATTCTTCCAAATTAACTTTTTCATTTATTAAATATTGATTGTTTTCAATTCTAGAAATTAACAACAAATTATTAATGACTTTCTTTAATAAATCTAGCGTTTTTAGCGAACTAGAAATTTTATCTATTGCATTGTCATCGAGCGATTCATTTTGAATTAAGTTTTCAAATTTGCTTTTTAACAATGCAATTGGTGTTAATAATTCGTGTGAAACATTAGCAATAAATTGTTTTTCTTTTTTGAAAAGGTCATTAATTCTGTTCATCATTTCGTTAAGAACAGTGTCTAACTCCTGAAAATCGGAAGAATGAGCAATAATTGGAGCACTGTCAAAATTTTCGGGTTCATTTACATGACGAATTTTTTTATCAATAATTTTATAAAAAGGTTTTAGTAAATATTCGATATAAAAAGTATCAATCAAGAAAGTAAAAACGACTATTACAAGCAATACTGCGATGATAAAAAGCCGAATTACATGTGTAAAATCGTTAATTTCGGAAAGATTTGAACCAATTTCGAGTTCGTAGAATATTTTGTCATAAACAAAATCATGTTGCAGAATTAAATATTCATTTTCTTCATTTTCGATGGTGCGGTTTTCTTTCAAAAAAAGATCTTTTTTCGAAAAATCTTCTTTCGATATTTGATATAATTGTAAAAACTCGCTATGTAAAGTCGAAAAACTGGAATACGTTTCGGTCGTGTCATTTCTAACTATAAAATCATAAATTTCTTGTTTATCAAGGTTTTTTACAAACTTTTCTTTCTTCTCTAGTAAATTTTTATTTGTGTTATGATAAACTACTTTTTGAACCAAAATAGGCAATACAAACCATAATATTAGTATGAGAATTAATCTCGAAATGGCATTAAAAATGGCAAGTTGGTGCTTTATTTTCATTTCTTAAATGTTTATTCGATAACCTACATTTCTAACGGTTTCAAACCAATCTATTTTAGAATGTTTGTCTAGTTTTTTTCTCAGATTACGCACATGAACATCGATAAAATTAGAATCAGAATTAACCTCAAGAATATCTCCCCAAACATGCTCAGTAAGTTGTAAACGGGTAATTACTCTATTCTTATTTAAAACTAAATACTGAAAAATATCAAATTCCTTTTTGGTTAAATTGATTAAAATATCATTAAAACTAACTTTGTAATCTTGCAATTGAATACTGAAATCATGCACTTTTAATTCATTATTTGTGAACCCATGAATTCGTCTAATTACCGCAAATAATCGCGCTTGAAGTTCGGTAAGCGCAAACGGTTTGGTGAGATAATCATCGGCTCCTAAATGCAAACCATTTATCCTATCGTCAAGTTCGCCTCGCGCTGTAATGATAATGATTGCCGTTTTAGAAGCCGTTTTTCGAACGGATTTAAGAATATCGAATCCGGTTCCATCTGGTAAGCCCAAATCTAATAGTATAACATCATAATCATTACTATTTATTTCTTCATACGCTTCATTACAATTGTTTGAAATTTTGCAAATATGTCCTGAATTAGAAAGAAAATGACTTACTTCTTTTGCTAATTCTATGTTATCTTCTACAATAAGAATATTCATATTTTAATCTTTTTTTCGATCGATTTTAAAATTTCAAGTTGTTTTGCTTGACTTTCAAATAAAACTTTGATTTGTTCTTCTAAAAGTAAATCAATTTTTTGATGCAGACTCCTTAGTTCTAATTCAGATTTTAAATTAATTAAATAATCATTTTCTGCTCGTTTTCTGTCTTTTTCTTCTTGTCTATTCTGGCTCATCATAATAATTGGAGCTTGTAATGCCGCAATACAAGACAAAATAAGATTCATTAAAATAAATGGATACGGATCAAAATTAAATATTTTAGGTGTTATTGTGTTAAATAAAATCCATACAAAAAGAACGATGCCAAACAGAATGATAAATTTCCAACTTCCTCCAAATGATGCTACTTTATCCGAAATAGATTGCCCTTTTGTAAGTATTTCTTCGGGTTGATGTAGCAAATTTTTTATAATTAACTTTTCTTCATCAATAGTATTATTTACTATATTTTGAAGTTTTACTAGTTGATTTTTTTCGGATTTTAGAATATTCTGGGTGTCTGTCTTCATAATTTTATATATTTTTGATTAAAGTTAATGAAGTAATCGCCTTCTTTTCAATACACAATAAGTATGTTAACTTATTTTTATGTTTTAAGCTGGATTTCTTAGAGGAGTTTTAAGTTTAAAGCAACAAAAAAACCGACAAATAATTTTGTCGGTTTCAAAGCAGTTAAACAAGTTTAATTATTTTTTTGCCTTTACAGCCTCTGTTGTAGCTTTCACTTCTTTTTTTACAACTTTTTTAGTTGCTTTAGCTTCTTTCTTTACTTCTTTTTTAGCTGGTTCAGTTTGTGCGTTTACCATTGCAGTTGTTCCTAAAAATAATGCTGCTAACAAAAATACTTTTTTCATGACATTGGGTTTTAATTTATAAATTGAATTATTTATAAACCAAAAGTATTTCTGTTAGATGAAGATTAAATGAAGATTTTCTAGAAAATAAAAAATTAACCTTTTTTTAATGATCCTTGCTCCCTTATAGTTATCAATAGTGGTATTGTTATCTTGAAATTTACATTTGTATTGCTCAGTAGTTTCAGAGTCTTTTTTTTTAAATTCTTCCTTAGCAAATAGTCCACAACAATCATTATAACTTAGGAATTCTCCTATCATCTAGAATCGCTTCTCTAGTCCCACCAAAGTTACTTTGTTTCAACCTACAAGTCCTTTTATTTTTGGCCGAATTTACTCGAGTATTAGAGGTTTTTTTGGTTTTGGTGATGGTGCAGATTTTTTTAGGGGCATTAGGATCTAATACTATTTCCTTATTTTACACTGCAACCGTGTTTGATATTTTAGATTTTTTGTCGGCTTCTACTAGTAGGTAGTATTCATGCTCGCCGCCTTCCATCAAACTTTTATTGACTAAAATTGTCATTCCTGCTACTATTGTACTTTTATCTTATTCTAGAAAATTTCAAAGAAAAAAAACGGTTGTTTAGACCGTTTTGAGTTATTTAAACATATTCATAGATTAATTAATTCTTTTCAAAACACCATGCTCAAAAATCTCAAACCTTAAATTTTCTTTTATAGAACTTTGACCACTTTCAATAGCATTTGTTGTAATTGTGATTGTATAATCTTCATCTATTGTAAAACTAGTAACTTCTTTATAGCTATCATCACCAGGTTCGTACCATTCCCCTTCAACATATTGCTTTGAAACTACTTTATTTTGAAATATAGTAACTAAAAAATAACGATAATTAAAATCCCCACAATCCATAGGTACAAGAATTACTTTTATATTTTTAAAACTTGGCAAAGATATATATCGCAGATTTTTTTCTCCACATAATAACTCTTCAACACCACGTATATTGCACTTCAAATTATTATAGGCAACTTTTTTTATGTCTGTTTTTTTTGCGTAAGGGAGTAAAAAATTACTTTCAATGATACAATTATCTTTTTGTAAAGTATCCTTAGTACCTTTAATTATTTCGAATTTTATCTTACTATCATCCGTCTTTGTTGTTTTTGTATCCTCTGATTTAGTGTCATTATTTTTACAACTAGTTGTAACAGTAATTAATATCAAAAATATTAATATAAGTTTACTTTTTAAGTGTTTCATTTTTAATTTTATTGTTTAATAAAAGACAGATACTTTTCATCACATTGAGTAAAGTGTGCATACTCATTCATAGAATTGCCATAATTTTGAATCTGTATCTTATTTGCATCATCATATATTCCTTGTATTTTCCCAAAAGTTAAATACGTTTTATTTTTATCCTTTTCAATTTTAACTAATCCTTTACTTATTGATTTTTTTTGATCTAAAATAGAATACTCGAAAGCGTTATCTTTTTTAATGATTTTTATTTTAAACCTTGAGCCTTCACATGTTTTTAAAACATATAAACCTTCGATAGTATTTTCACTTGATTTGACAGGATTTAAAATAGCTTTTTTAGGAGCAAAAATTTCGCCTTCTACACTAATTATTTCCCATATTAGATTGTTCCCTTCATAATAAATTTTTGCTTTTCCCTTTGCTTTAATGTCAAAAAAACCTTTGAAATCTACATAAGCAATATTGTTTTTTATATTACCATTTATGTTATAAACTACCTTGTCGTTACAATCAATTTTACGACCCCCTTTAGTTATAGCACAATACTGAGCTTTAATAATATCTTTTTCAGTTATTAATTTCAACTCAAAAGTTTTATTAAGTAATTCATTTTCATCAGAATTAAATTCATAATTCCAAATACCATTAAAATCTTTATTTATGGTATTCTCAATTTTGAGATTCACTAAATTTATTTTATCATTATCTACAGTAGTTTTGTTTTTGCTACATATAAAAAATAAACCTAGAATTAACAAGTTAAATATTTTAATCATGGTTATTTTGTACTAATCCTATTATCACACTTATAATAGATTATCTTATTTATATTCTTTTCAAAGGGTACTCATCATTACCCGGATTGATGTTTGATATGGCGTCTCCTGAAATTATATAATCATTTTCAGATTTTTGTATATATATAATACCCATGTCTCTATACTTTTTATTAAAAGTAATTTTTATTTTATCATCATCAAGTTTTTCAGCTTTAAGATTTTTATATGTTTCAGGTTTTTCATCATCACTAATATAAATTAGTGATATTAAATTTAAATCATTTATTGTGATGTTAAAGCTGGTTTTCAATTCATCTCTATTTGTTTTTTCGAAAAAATATTTGCCAGTCCAATTATTACTTGTCTCAGTTGCAACCTCTTTTTTAACCTTTATATTTTCTTTTACTAGTTTAATTTTTCCAGTTTCTTTTTCAATTTTGTATTGATTCCAAGATTTAACATATATTCCTTCTTCATCTTCTTCTATTCCTAATGTCCATAAATTTAAATTACCATCTACATAAAAGTATTGACTAACCGCAACCAATGCTTCCGCATAATTTTCTTGTTTGTAAACGGTAAGTTTATCTGTTTGCTTATTATTTTTACTAACAATAAGTCCTATATTAATATAAATATCAGCATCATTTTTAATCTGGCTCTCCTTTTTAAATTTTAAACCAATATCCTCAAGCTGTTTTTCTTCTGTTGTATTGTCTGTCCAGGAGGTATATTTGTTGAAATCATATTTTATTTTTGATATCGTAGCTCTTTTTTCCTTAAAATCAATGTTTGAATTAATTTTATTTACAAAATCTGACTGAGAAATTAATGAGTCTCCTAATGAAACAGAAGCTACCTCTTTACTTTCTATATTACCATCAATTTGACTGTTAACAATTGATGCTGAATCATTTTTACACGAGATTATTAAGATAAAGAGCGTAAAAATTCCTAGGAATTTATAATTAAGTTTGTACATAGAGTAAATTTATAATTGTTATTAATTAATTTGAATTCTCCATCACTCCGTGCTCAAAAATTGAATAATCAGAAACTTTCAAAATTTCTCCTTCATAACCACAAATTCATTTTTTTGTTGTTTTACTTCTATCCATTCTCCAATATAATCTTTTTATTAACCTGTGAATTGCAAGAAATTACTATATTTAATAGCAATAATGCGCATATTAACTTTCTCATGTGTGCTTAATTCATTCTCGTTAGTCGCGTTTTTAAAACTATTTGTACTTATAGTTAAAATTAAGATTGCAGTTAATATATCTCATGTTTTATTTGACATCGTAATTATTATCTATTCTAAAATATTTAGTCTCCTCTCCAATGCTTCCAATCTCCTTATAAGATAAGAATTTGGTGTTATCAGATTTTATAATTAAAAAATATTGGGAATCTCCTCTAGAAATAGAAACCAATAAGTCCGAAGATTTTTCTGATATTTTTAAAAAATTACAACTATAATTTTCCCCTTCATAACCATTTTTCACTAAATAATCTATCAAACCATTTGATGGATTATAGGAATTCTTAATTTTTTGTGGTAAATTGTCAATATACTTTTTTAAATCAAAAGGAACTTCAAGTAACTTGTATGGTTTTTCTTCTACAACAAATTTAATTGTGCTTTGCTGTGACGTATCTAAATTATCATCTCTAAAAAAAATACTCCCTATTTCTTTGAATTTATTTTTAATTAATGAACTTTCGTCCAATAAAATATTTTCATCTTTACCTAACAAATGAATGCTTTCTAACCTTCCATTAATATTTTGTTCAAAAACATAAGTTTCAAAATATTCATCTTCAATTTTTTCATTAACATACTGGGTCACTTTATATTTTAATTCATAACTTCCTTTATTTTTCTTTCTAGAAATTTCATCATAGGTCATAGCGCAACCTGAACCACATTCAAAAGTAAAAGATTTTTCACTGTTTTTTGGTAAAGTTATATTCGTATCAGATATTATTTTTAAAGAATCAATTTTTAAACTATCATTTCCCTTAATTGAAGCATTATCTAACTCTTGATTTGATTGTTTGCAACTAAAAAAAAGTAAAATTAATATGTATATTAAAAAATTATTTTTCATTTGTTATTCTTCTTCATAATCACAAATTAACTTTATTGTTGTTTTACTTGAATCAATTCTCAAATATAATCTTTTTTCATTAACCTGAGAATTGAAAGAAACTACTGTGTTTAATAGCAATAAGGACATGTCATTTATCATTAGTCATGTTTTTATTGCTATTTATGCTGATAGTTAAAAAAGATTGCAAATAATAAATAAGTGTATCTCTATACTAATTTATTGACATTTTCTTAATTCAACTAAATTAGTTTTAATCTCATTATTAAATGGATTTTTGACCATTTCTCTCTTTTTGGTTTTCTTGTTATAGAAACCTAGCCATTCTAATTCAAGTTCATTTTCATTTGTTCTTTTAACTTTACAAACTATACTGTCATTTGATATATAAAGCCAATTAACAAACTTATTGTATCTAGTGATACCAGTAAGAACAGAGTATTTTACATCAGTATTATTGACTATTTCTACAGCAACTCTAGCATAATCATTATTAATATAAACATCAAGATAACCATGTGAAGAATCATTAGCTAATAAAGCAGTTTTATTAGCTTGACAAACTGTCTTCCATATACCAGTAACTTCTTCTTGCGAGTAATTTTCGATTTTATCAGCAACAATTGTATTATTAGGCAAATTAGCTATATCGTCAATTTTATACTGATTTTGTTCTTTTTTAAGAACTAATAAAATATTAGTTCTTACACCATTATCTGTAATAATTACGTTATAGGTATTTTCTTTTGAATTATCTTTAATTATTCCTAAATTTTTTATCCATTCGGAATTATAATCTTGTGCATTAACGAAAGGATCATAATCTAATTCTAATTTTTGAAGTTTGTTTAAAAAACTTTGTGTTACATATTTATTTTTTAACTCTTTTAAAAAGCTTCTATCTACCACATTTTTGGCGTTTTCTGAAATGTATGATGTATAAAAAGATTTCAAATCTTTAGCTACTGAATCACTAACTTCAACCAATTCAATAGCATTTGTAGTTGCTTTTAAAACTTGATCATCTGTTTTAACTACGTTATCTGTTTTTTTAAAACAAGATTGTGTTATTATTATAAATAAAAATAGTGCTGCTTTTTTCATAATTATTGTTTATTGCCATCTAAAAATTGAACTTTGACCATTATTGTATGCGGTGTTTACGATTATACTATTTTGTTTAAAATCAGAAATCCATTGCGTACCTGTCCACATAGCAATGTGTCCGTATTGATGACCTTCGACTCCGTCAAAAACTACAATATCTCCTTTTATATAGCTAGTTGTTTGAAGTTCCGTAAAACCTAAATCTTTTAGAATTGTAAAATAGTTTAGTGCATTTCTTGGTGAAGCATTTGACGTAAGTCCTCCAGCTTCAACAGCCTGTCTAACATATTTTGCACAAGCAGAAGTTGAACTAGCCTCTGCATGAGATTCAATATACGTTACTGCTGCATCTATATCATATCCTGTCTTTGCTGATGCTTTTTTACAATTACAAACAATATTAAATTCTTTGGCAAATCCATTTTTTAAATATAAATTCGTTTTTCCTTCTAATTCTTCTTTTAAAAATTTTTCATATTTAGACAAGGCATTTTCCATTGTTTGTGCTGGCTGTCCATATCTACCTGGTGGCAAACTAGCCCATTCATAACTACCATATTTTTCTAATGCTTCCTTCGTTTTATTAGACGTTATTAACTCAATACTTCCTGGTCTTTTATGCTTTAATATAATGACGCATAATTTGTCTTGAGATTCTTGAGTAAAATCAGGAATGCTATACTTTTTAATATAATCATGATTTTCTTCATAAACACCAGCTTTTGTATTGTTTTCAGTCAATTTTTCCCCACCTAACCACCACCATGTATACCTCATGATTTGATAAGCTCCTGCAGCAGAAGACGAATAGTTGCCAGCTGTAATAACATTTTCAGGATGCTTGCTCATATCGCTAAATTGTGTTCCGCTATATTGAGTTGTGTAACCTCCATCTCCTTCTGTTCCTTCTCCAATACGTAACATTCTCATAAAAGCTTTTATTCTTGCTTCGCATTCACACTTTTGACCAATCACAAAATACTCTCCATCCCTTTTCAAAAACTCTCCTTTATGCTTTTTAGTGTCACCTTGACATTCCGCGTTTAACCATAGATTTCCTATAACACTTTTATATACATCAAAAGTAATTTCCTCGTCTTTGTTATATACTGACTTTGTTAAAGATTTTTCAATAGCATCTACTTTTGTAAATTTTTTCTTTCCAGCAAGTGTGTCTTTTATTTTATTAGCAATAGCATTAGCTGCAATTTTCTTTTGTTCAGATGTAGTAGTGGTATTATTATTGACAAATTTATACTTGTAGGTTCCGTCTTTTATTCCAGTTAGTTTTTCTTTCCAAGTAGCTAATGTTTCATCTGTCTTAGGGCGAATTTTTATTTTTACTTTGGCAATTCCTTTTTCTACTTTTGTTTTCAATATTGTAATTTCACTTCCATTTTCTTTTCCTTCTAACACAGGTAAATTTGCATCAGCACCAACCAAAATTACTTCTTTTTCTTTTATTTCAATAGTAACTTCTTTTCCATCTAATAAATATGTATTTACGACAACGTATAACACTTCTTCTAAAGGAGCATTTGTTATTTTTACAAAATTAGCTTCTAATTTATATAAATTAAAAGAAATAAAATCTCCTTTTTTGTATGTAGTTATTGTTAGTGCATTTTTAATATCCTCATGTTTGGAATACTTTTTATCAACTTTTACATCTATATCAACCCTTTTTTTAATGATTCCTGCTACCTTGTCTTTGTCAATATTAGTATTACTACTTTGAAATTTGTATTTATATTGCCCCGCAGTTTCTGAACCTTCTTTTGTAAATTCTTCCTTAGCAAAATAGGCAGTAATAATACCTTCTACCTTAGGGGTTTTTCCATCCTCAACAACTGCTTTATTATTCCCTCCTGGTGGTTTACTGTCCCAACCTATAAGATCTTTAATTTTTAGCTCAATTTGCTCAAGCATTGAAGGTTCTTGTGGTTTTGGTGTTGGTGCTGGAACAGATTTTTTAGGAACATTAGGACTTAATACTATCTCCGTATTTTGTACTGCAACCGTATTTGATATTTTGGCTTTTTTTTCGGCTTCTACTAATAAGTAGTACTCGTGCTCGCCGCCTTCCATCAAACTTTTATTGGCTAACATTGCCATACCTGGTGTTAAAACTACTTTTTCTTTGGCAATCCCATCATTTTTAATTTTGACATTACCATCCCATAATTTTGTATTTCCCTTAGGATCGTGACCTTCGTCTGTAAGTGTGTCGCGTTCCCATATGCTCATTTTTAGGTTTTCGCCTAACATGTTTTCGGTAGTGGCTTGCACCATGATGCTTTCGCCATACTTGGGCTTCTTAGTTAATGCACCACCATCGGCATTTTTGATCTCTACTTTGAGTAGTTTTCTTTCGCCCATTACTGGTTTTACAATCATTCCTGGAGGTGATTTTATTTCAGGCTCAAATAAATAAGCTTCTACTAATACGTCCTTACCGTAAGAATGTTGGGAAAAGTTAAATGTTACTTTTTTTCCTGTTTTTTCATTTCCTTTGGCCTCAACCCAATGATTGTCTTTTTTCTTAAAAATTTTCCACTTTATAGTATTTGGATTCACGACTACGGTTCCTTTATGAAACTCTACTACTTCATAAACAGCATCTTTCCCAACGATAGGGTTTTTAGGACCTTTAATTTTTGCTATTCCTTTCATAATTAACTGTAATAAGGTGCGTCTTGGTCTTCAAATTCCTCCATATCGACCATTGGATTAAGTGCTGACATAATTTCTGGGTTGGCATTTTTTGCGCTACTTGCCTCTGGTGCATTTACTTGTCCGTGAAAAGTAATTTTTATACAATCTGAACCACCTATTGGACAGGTTGCTTTTGCATCTTCTAATAGTATTTTCCCTTTGTTTTCAAGGATTACTTTTTCATAAAATCCGCTCCACTTTGTTACTACCGCCTGGCAAGGTTTGTAACTATTGCCCATAGGTTGTTTCTGACAGGGTCCAAAGGTGTTTTTCTCGAAGGTTGGTCCAAGTTCTTTGTCTGAAGCAATTAATTTTTTGCTCCCGTTCTTATCATTGATAAATTCCTTCTTATGGGACTTTACCACTAACTTGTCTGGTGTTGCACCAAAATTGCACATGCAAATTGCTCCGTGGCACACTATATGTTTTTCTGCCATTTCTTTTATTTTATTTTAGCAACTGAAATGAATTGCTTCATTATTTTATACTTCATTTTCTATAGTGTAAGAATAATTCATTCCGTTATTTGAAAATTTTCCTTGTATTTTTTCTAACGATAAATCATTGTCTAAAATATATTGTGCTTCATATTCCTCTATTGGAATTTGTTCTGTATTACTTTCTGTTCTAATTATTTTTTTTGAAATTGTAACTTTCCTCTCTTTGTCGAATTTTCCTTCATTTTCAATTTCTAAAAGTACTTCTTCTTTATAATCAAGATTGAAAAAATTAAATTCTTCAATATTTTTTTTCTTTAATCCGTGATAGTATTCTTCAAAAATAGGAAAAAAATACTGGTTAATGAATAGATTTTTCTTGATTCTTAATAGTAAAGTATCTTTGTTTTTTATACTGTTTTCAAATAAATAAATATACTTTTCAAATGTTTGTCCTTCATTTTCTTGTCTTAATTGTTCTTTTATTTTTTGCCAAGCTCCAAGAATTTCTGAATGGTTGTCAATATCTAAAATTTCGTTTTTACTGCTTACTCTAAAAATACATTTTTCAATTGCTTCTCTACATCTTAATGCTAGTTTTTCCATAGCCGAATCTGGTTCATTAAAATTAAGCAAAAAATCTTTTATAATTACTTGAACCAAAAAATAAGAATTTGTAATCTCTTTAAAATAAGAAACATACGATTTATAAGTAATTATGTTTATATTTTCGTCATCGCTTTTAATGGTAATTTCTACATTATAAACTTTATTAAAGTCCTGAAAATTAGAATAAATGGTGTTGTTTATTAATATATCCTTTGTGTTTATTGCCATTCGATAATAATGTTTTTGATTTAGAAAAATATTGTTATTCTTATTAAAATTTACAACAATCGTCCAATGAATTCGAACTATAAAATTATTTTATTTCTTTTTATTTATAATATTTAAAACTATTAAAAATCTTAGTTAAATCATCCATGTTTTTTTATCATATGTTCGGATATTTTCAACTCAGCAAATTTTGCCTTTAAATCATTTTCATAAAAAATCACTTACTTAACCTGCCAAGAATTCTGTCATTATCTAATAACCATAAGTTATTATTTACTTTCAGCATAATAGTATCTCTTGAGTTTCTAAAAGGACCTGGATTTTGTTGAACAATTTCAATATAATTATTTTCCACTTTGGAAACAATGGCTACATGACCGTAAGAATTTAATATTGATTTATCAAAAATAATAATATCATCTACTTTTGGCTTGACTTTACTAGGATTAACATATTGCAAAAGGTCTCTTTTAGTATTCATTTCTCCATCTTTAACACCTTTGGCAAAAAAGTCTTTGGCATTGCCATATGTGTCAGGCATTTTATGATTAAAATGTTCATAATAGTATCGTTTTACAAATTCGACACACTGATATTTCATGCCAATATTGTAGCCGTCTTTAGTCATATTTCTTCCTTCAGTATTACTTACTCCACCATTGTAATATACTTTTACATCATTATAATTATCGAGTATCTCTCCTACTTCATGTTTTGAATTCCAGTTGATTTCTTTGACAATTTTTAAAATAAAAAAAAGTACTATAATTACTGTTGTTATAAATATAATTTTTTTCAAAATTAAAGAATCAATAGTTAGACTTTAAATAAAAAAACTTCAAATAAAAATAAAAAATAAGTCCAAAAAAAGATCCAGAAATAATCATTTTTCTAAACACTGAAATATATAATTCAACATTAGTATAAGTACTCCAAGAAGCAACTCTTGCATCAAAAAGACTAGTGTTTACTACAAATAAAAATATGATAAAAAAGAATGTCAGTAAGATTATTTTAGTTTTATTGGTTGTTTTAACCCTATTTGCAATAATCAGTATTGGAATAAGAAACAAAGAAATAAAACTATATCTTAGTATTTCTTCAATATATGAACATCCAAAACAAGCAGAAGATGAATTGTTTGAATATTCATTCATACTTAAATAAGTATGAATGAATGTCAAAACGTAAACTAACAGAATGGTAAAAAAAATCTTATATATATTTAGTTTTTTCATAATTATTTACTTGGTTTTTTACCTTTCTCAAACACATACATTCCTGAAGGCAAAAGTCCTCCAGGGGTCTTTCCAGATGCAGGTTTTGAATATCCGCCTTCAGGATTCCACAAAGCATCATCCCAACCTTTTCTAAACCAGTCTTTAGGATTTATAGGATTACTAACCTCTTCATCTTCTATTGTTATATATTTCTTTTTGTAACTTTCATCACCGCCCTCTACCCAAGTAGATGTATAATTACTTCTTCTTAAAAAGGCATGTACTCTAGCATCTAAATGATCACTTAATTTTTGAGCCAAACTCTCCTCAGGTTTTACAATCTTAACCCAATCTTGCTCATATTCATAATTATCGCTATAGGCTACAAGTCTATCATCGGCATTACCTGTCCTACATGCGTAAGAATAAATTTCTGCTTTTTTGGTAAATGAGTCAACTTTTAACTTTGCTATATGAGAAATTTCAAATCTTTGTGACTTGCTATTACTCCCATCTAACCCAAAATCAAGAATACTGGGTAAACCGTGAGAAAAGATTTTAACAATACCTACTTTAACTTTATCCCTAGTATTTGAACCTTCTCCATTATTTATATAGCTTATTAATTGTGTTATGGAATTAATTTTTTTAAAATTTACTAAACTGTTTATTTTTTTGGAATCTTTTTCTATTGTACTTAATTCTAAAGCATTAAATCCATCAGTGAAAATAACAATAGTTACTTTTTTATTGTGTTTATAACTTTCCCTAACCTCTCTAACAGCTTGTGCTGGAAACATTAGTTTATTACCATAAGTTTGAGAATGTTGTTCTGTACCTACAATCAATAAAATTTCAATATTTTCCACATCTGTTACAACACTTGCTTTTTCATCTTCTTTTTTATAATAAGCATAGATTCTAACCTTATCACAATCTTGATTTACTGCAATTCCAATAATTATTTTATCTTTTACTAATGCATTGTGTGTTGAAACACCTGATAATTCATTAGTTTTTCCGTCATCATTTTTTGATGCCCATCTTAACATTTTTATTTCTTCGGGTTTTGGTTCTCTAGACAAACTTGCCTTATATGTATAAAAAAATCCTTTTTTGACAACTTTTACAAGTTTATCTTTTTCATCATATGGCCCTTCAACTTTTGTTACAAGTAAATCAGTTTTAGGTTTATAACTTTTTGGTTTCTGGAAACTCACTCCTTTTTCTTCTCCTTTTACACTTATAGCTTTATGAGAATTAAGCACAATACTTTCTTGAGCATAAGAAATATCATTGCCTCCAGTGGTTTCGGTTATTTTACCTTGTACATTTCTAATCCTTGTCATTCTTAAAAAAGTTTTGACTTTTCAGCGCTATTGAGTTTTACTTCTTTTTTGGAATGTTTCGCCATTTCTCCTTCAGTGGTAGACTCTATGCCTTTTTTACTGTTAGTTACTCTATCTTTTTCGGTATGTGATTCCATATTACCTGTAATATATTCGGTTAAATTACCTACAACATTTACCATGCTGTTTCCTCCTACAAACATATTATGCATCATTCCCACTGAAGATGATTTGTCTACCCCAGCGCTTTCAACAATATTTAAACTCGCAGATGAATTAATGTTTTGTCCTGCCGTCATACTAATACTTCCTCCTGCGTTCATAGTAATATCATTAGGTGCATTCACATTAATATTGCCTTTACCATCCATGATCCAAGTGTTACCTGAAGGATCTTCAATAAAAACACTTCCTTCGGCATCATTCATAATGATTTTAGTCCCTGAACGGGTTTGAATGACTTTTTGGTCATTACCAGAGCTTGCATAACTAGAACTTTCTGCTCCGTTATACATTGATCCAAGAATAAAAGGTTTTTCGGCATTACCATTTTCAAAAGCAACCAATACTTCTTCACCTATTTCTGGAATGAAATACATTCCTTTACCTCCTCCTGCATGGGGATTTATCATTCTTAACCATGGTGTATCTTTACCTTCTTGCCATGCAAAAGTTACTTTTACTCTTCCTAATCCTGCTGGGTCATTATTGTCTACTACTTTTGCGGGTTGTGTGTTTGCAGTTGGAATACTGTAAACATCACCGTAAGGTGGACACAGCACGCTTTCTGGTACTGCATCGAAGGTGTTGTGATATGATCCAGACTCATCACATACATGGGTAATATCGGTAAGGATATAGTTCCCGAAATTTTGCTCTTTTAGTCCATCTATTGCATTGCCTGTCATTGAAAAAGCAGGTTCATGTATAGATACCACATCACCTATTCTCAATCCTGTTTCGTCACTTTCGCCTTTGGCGGTAACTAAATCGGCTGCCCGTGATTGCAGTTGAGTGGTTACTCTATCTACTAAGTGTGTTCGTGAATTTCCTTCTTCTATAGCATTGTTATACAACAAAGTAGAGACTTCTGGAAACATTTTTTTTGAAGAATCAAAAACAGACTTGGCATAACCTTGCGCTTGGTAATTTATTTCTGTCGAATTGGCTTTTTGTGTTTCTGCAGTACTGGCATCATATCCTATATACTCGAAACCAAGTGGCTTGGCTCTCATTTCGATATTAAAACTATGCAAAGAGCGTCCATACTCTAAAGTGAATGTTTTTGATTTTGGTTTACCAAAAAAAGATTCTTCTCCATTATAATAAAACCATTGTCCTTTTTTTTGTGCCATTCTAGCTAAAAATCCATAATCACTTTCTCCGTATTGAACTGTATACGGTAAGGTGGTATCATTTTGAATAGAAACTGAGGGTTGAACGCTTTTTTCTTTATACTTTCCTGCAACTTCCTTAACAATATCAGAAAGGGATTGTGTACTAAATGATTTTATATTGGGCGCTCCTTCCATCAAGATAGTTGGACTATATCCGTTGATAATGATTCCTCCAGCGGCTCCTGAAGCACGTACCATTTGTGCTTCGGTAATAACACCAATAAAACTTAACGGGGAATTTGTACGCATGTTATTTGGCTCTATTTTTATGACAATAGTCTTCCCTATATAACCTTGTGTTTTATTTATCGCCTGGTCTATAAACTCTTTTGGAAGGGGTTGCAAAAGTGAAAATTTGTGGTGTGTATGCACTTTTTGATTGATAACCAATTTAGAAAATCTTGTCAAATCTTCCCCGTCTATTTGTATCGAAATTTTTGTACTAATTGGCATAGCGTAATTTTTAGTTAATTTGTTGTTGTTTGTTCTTTAAAAAGAAATGTATAGATTTTTTATGAGCTTATTTTGTTAGAAAATTAATTCTCTGATTTGCAATTTCATAATTAGGCTGAATAGATAATGCTTTTTCAAAATCTGCTTTTGCTTTATCAATTTCATTCTTTTCTAAATATACATTACCTCTATTTGTTAGTACTTGAGCACTATTGGGTTCAAGTTCTATAGCCTTTGAATAGGCTAAAATTGCTTTGTCTTTTTGATTAATATTTGAAAATAGTGCTCCTTCTATATTATAAGCGATAAACCAGTTGGGATATTTTTCTATTAATATATTTATAGTTTGTAGCGCTTCACTATTTTTTCCAATTTCAGAGAGTGCAATACTCTTATTTATATAAATCCACTTTGCTAATGGGTTAATTCTTAAAGCTTCGTCGAAATAGAATAGAGCCTTTGAACTATTACCTAATTTAGAAGACATCTTACCTAAAAAATTTTTCACATCTTCATTGTTAGGCATCATTTTGTCTATTTTAACACCAAGTTCGTAAGCTGCTGTGAAATCTTTTTTCCGTAATGCTATTTTTGTTTCCTCATTTAACCTAATTATATCTTGAGGGAATTTTAAAATTCTTTCAGAAAGCGCATTGTTTTCTAATAAAATTTCTTTTTTATAAACATCATCAAATTGCTGTATACTAGTATTTTGACAAACACTCTTACTACTGGTAAGTGTAACAATAATTAAAACTATGATGGTTATTTTATTCATAATTTCTATACATTTTAAAATTTAGAGGACTTTTACCAATTTGGAATTATTTTTTTCGTGGTTTTTAGTTCCTTAAATATATAAGTTTCTTTATAGGTATTTGTGAAATATTTGTTGTCAAATTTTCCATTTCCTTCAATAATATCCTCTTTAACAATAATGAGTTTATTTGATTCAATAAAACCGTAGGTATAATTAAATCTTTTCAAGGAAGTATTTACATTTTGAATGATAATTTGATTTTTATTGATTTTATAATAACCTTGAAATAAAGTACTTTGACTATTACTACTTTTAATATTTTCTTTTTCTAAAAACAACAGATAATCATCATTAGATTTTAAACCATTATCAAACCAAAAATTTGATTGTCCTGTTTTGTAAAATTGATATATTTTATTACTCTTAATAGGTAAAATTTCTCCTCCATTTTTGCTAGACCAAATATTATCTAATACATAAATTCCATTTGTTTTTAACAAAGAACTTTCATCTAATTCGAAATTTTTATCAAAAAACGTGAAATCATTTTTTACATAAAATTTTGGACCGCAAGATTGTAGAAAAAGAACTGGTAATAATGTTTTCCAAAACATTTTTTTCATTAGAACTCACTATTTATATTTGAAGCCCCTTGAAATTCCCATTGATTTTCACGTTCCGAAGGAATTAAATGAAAATTTATAGTTCTATGAATCATATCTTGGCTCCACATATCATTACTTCCAAGATGATTTGCTCTAAATGACCCTTGTGGCGTTTTTAATCCGAAAGATGTTCTTCCTTGATTTAGATTAAAAGAGTGTTGATTAGGAGTCCATGTGTCATTTCGCATTTCTTTTACGAAAGTTTCATCTACTTCTGAAGCTTTAGTTGGTGTATATCCAGTAATTCTTTTTTTGAATTTCTCAAATCCTCCGTTTGGATTATTCTTGTTAAACTCTGCTAAATTATTATCAGCATTTTCTCTGTCTAATCTATTTTCAGAATCAGTATCTGCGGTAAAAACATCACTTGCAACTACAAACTGATAATTACTATTTTTAGCTCCTAAAGTTATGTTTCCGCCTCCAGTCCACCAGCGATCATAACCGTCGCTAATTCCTATTTTCTTGAAACCCCCAAAATCGTTATAAGTTTGAAAACTAAAATCTTCTACCCTTAACTGAAGAAATCCTACCTGCTGATTTCTGCCACTATTATTAAGAATAAAATTGGTTCCTAATGTTGCTGAATACTTATAATTATCTACAAGTCCTGTTCCAGAATCTATATGTAATGGGTAAATATCCATAGGATTTCCTTTACCTGCTCCTGCGGTTAATTTCCCGGTTAAAACAGTATCAAAATGAACTTTATTTGAATTTTCTAACGTTCCTATTCCTCCGTTATAAAAATTTACAGCTAAGTTTACACCAGGATCGATAGATCCAAGTTTTTTACTCACGCCCATACCGGCAGTGCCACTAAAATAGGATTTACCCCCGCCAAAATGAATACTTAATGACAGAAAGAAATTAGATTCAAGTTCGTCCATAACAAATTAGAATTTCAAAGGCCAGTTTCTAGTCAATTTCGAACCATTCATAGCTATTTCCTTAGCTGAAATAGAAAATTGAATTTGCATTGGTGTATTGTTGTCTGCTATAAATATTTCGTCATAACTTGCACAATAGGCTTCGCTAAATTCGAGTTCTCTCATTTTAGAAACAGCATCTCTTCTATAAAAAGTAACTTTACCATTTTTAGTTTGAGAATGACTTACCATCCAATCAAATAACAAAGTGCTTTTTGTAGATTCAACTAACAGTCTAATATTTCCTCCATTAGGATCTGCAGAAGGCTTTCCGCTTTTATCCAATTCTTGTCGTATAGAACAATTGAACTCTAAGACATTCATTGTTTCTCCATCAATTTCAAGCTTTGCTAAAAAAGACATAATAAATAAGGTTAAATTAATATTAAAAGTAACACATCTAATAACAATAAAGGGAAAGCCTAAACGATCCCTTTATTATTACTATAATATTAGAATGACTCTTTTATTATGATGTCCATTCATTAACAAGTTTACCTTCTCCGATTGTCATTTCACGTGCAGAAATTGTAAAAGTTTCTGTTAATGGATTGTTTCCAGAAGCATCAAAGTTTTCTCTGTACTTAACCATATAGGCTTCTGTAAATTTTACTTCTTTTAATTTTGCATCAGTATCACGCTTTACATATAAAATTGACCCATCTTTTCGGTCAAAATTATCAGTCATCCACTCAAAAAAGAATGAATCTCCTGTAGATTCTACTGTAACAGTGATTGACCCGCCTCTTGTTACAGAAGATGGACGACCTGTAGCGTCAATTTCTTGAAAAAGCTCATACGAAGCGTTTAAAATGTTAAGCTCTTTTCCCCCAACGCTTAATTTAGATTTAAATGACATAATTTTAAGTTTATTTGATTTATAAATGTTTATTTGATTTGAACTATGCTAATATATGACCTTTTATTTTAATACAAAATTATTATTTTTACAAATAATTGATTTTTAACGATTTAATAACACCGTTAAACGATTTAATTGTTTGTGTGTGTTTAAACGTTAGCGTATTCTGTATCCCATTCGTTTCCATCATCTCCTTTTTGTCCGTCCATACGGATTAAAAAGTTTTTAGCTGGAAAATATGGTTTTAACCTTATATCTACAAAAATCCTGTCTTTTTGATTAGGGTCTTGCTCGAATCTTTTGATATCAAAATCTTCAATTAATTTTCCTGGACCAGAAACGCTGTCTAAAAATTTAACAATTTGTCCCAAAATTTCTTTTTTGGTTGTTGAATTAAAGTTTTCAAAGGCTCTACGATTTAAAAAATCCATTAAAACTTTAGTAACATAATCAAAGACACGAACAACTGAGTAAGTTTGTAGCCCTAAGTTATCTCCATTAAATAAGGTTTTTGCTGAAAATGCCATCACTTTACCATATTCATTTACCATAGGAATTAATCCCATATTTTCAAGATTAGCTATTTCGCTTTTCTTTAAATCGAATTTAACGCCATCTACTTCATTTATTCCTCCGTGTTTTTTACCTGCTGTAACTTGAGACATCAATGTATTGTATACTTTCCCAGCTAATGCTGCTGATGGTGGCAAATATAAATCTTCTTCCTCATCAATTTCGTCGTGTTTTCCTCTACCTACTAACCAGTTACAGGCCATCATGACATTAGATCTATAAGTATCACCTCCTGTTAAGTTAGCTGCTTCAAACATTTCCATAACATCATCTGGTTCATCTAAATGCTGAAAGTCGGTAATTAACATTACTTTATTTTCATAAGCTATTTTTCCCCATTTTTCAATAACTTTATTTGAACCTAAATATCCTGGAATTACTAGTAATGAATAGTTTTGTCTTAAATCTAGTCGGTCAAAACCATTTACTAATTCTTCTTCTATATTGTCTATAAAACGAGAATTGTCTAAATCTTTAAGTTGATCTAGCTCGGCATTCATTATAGAAATATTTTTAATCTTACTTTCTTCTGTATTTTTATAAAACAATGAAATTGTTCGATAATTTTGCTCTAGTTCTTTTATCTCTTCTACAGCAATTGCTAAATTCTTTTTTAAAGTTTTTTCAACTGCGTCTGCTTTTTCAGAACAATCATTTACTAAGTCAACTAAATTATCAGATGCTTTTAATGAATCTGCCCAAAGTTGCAATGTTTTTTTAAGAGTTTCTCTTTCTGCTTTTTTTCCGCTTTCACTTAAAAAAATATTTTTTCGTGCTTTTCTCTCTGGATTCAGGTTTTGAACACCATCTATAGATCCTTCTAATAAATCAAAACCACCATATTGTATAAACGATTCTAATTGTTGTTCTAATGATAAAGAAGATACTTCTTTAGCTTCTTTACTACTATTTGCAGCCGAATTTGCTTTTTCTTGACTCATATCGTTTATTGTTTATCAGATTGTTCAATTTCTTTTATTAAAGACTCTATTGAATCTAGTATTGCATTTTTTGCCTCTGGATCTTGTAAAGCTAATTTTAAAATTTTATTTGTTTTAAGTTGTTTGATCAATTTTTTATATTGCTCATTCTTAATTTGCAAATCGCTTAAAAAAGGGCTTTGATTAGTCATTCCACTTAATGAAAAATCACCAACGTTTTTAAATATAAGTTGCTCTTTTACATTTTGTCCTTTTTCATCTTCGAAAGCCAAATCTACTTTAGGATCAAAGTGCTCAAAAACTTCATCCATATTTTTTAAACCAGTAACAATTTCTGGTCTTGTAGGTGTTTTTGTGGTAAGCTTTTGTGCGATTAAAGTTTTGTTTTGTTGAATTTCAAGCATCCCCTCTTGACCTTCAACTCTAACTTCATTTCCGCCTATCCCAAAGCTTGAGGAAAATCTATTTGTTGCCATTTTTTAGTATGTTTAAGTTATTATTTGTTGTTGTTTAATTTTTGTAGTTTGCATCAATTCTAGTCACACAACCATCATCATCTTTTTGAATGACTATTTTCTTGATTTTTATACTTTTCCCTCTAATATTTTCATCTAACTCTTTTAGTGATAATATTTTAGCGTCTTTTAAATGCACTTCTGGCATTGCGTCTTTACAAAAATATCTAGAAAAATTCCTATAGGTTAATTGATTCTCTGCAATTCCATTCATCATGGCCTCAATATCAAACTCCGTAACTCCTTTTTTCTCAGGTCCTCTTTCTTTTTTTGCTTTCATTTTCACAACCTCAACAACCTCTTCTTTCACTTTAGGCATTTGAACAAATACGTCTATTTTTTTTACGTATTTATAATTCCCATTTACTGCAAGAGTTACTTTTTTTGCTCCAGAAGTTTTAAACACATAGGTAGGGTTTTTTTCTGTTGCATCAAATTGTCTTCCTTCACTACTTCCATCTCCAAACTTCCATTGCCAAGAATTTGCGTGGGGTGTTAAGTCTTTAAATGTTGTAGGTTCTCCAACTATAATTTTTGATGGCGCATAAAAATTAGGCATTAATGAATTATCTATTTCCTCTTCAAACGGAAAAATTGTAATTTCCTTATCTACAACACAAGATTGACCAACCATTAATTTTACAGTATATTTTCCTTCTTTTTCATAGGAGTGAGATACTTTTGAAAGATATGATGATTTACTCCCATCTCCAAAATTCCATTCCCATTTAGATGCATTCTTTGTGGTATCCGAAAATGTTATTAATTCTTTTGCTTTAAATCCTTTTGATTCTATTTCGAAACCAGAAATATCGCAATTGTCTTGATTTTGCTTTTTATACAATAGTAGTAAACAAGATAAAGTAAAAAAAACCATAAAAAAACCTAAAATTTTATTGTCAAAATGCGTTTTAATTTGAGTGTTCTTGTTCATTACTAATTTGATATTTATTCTTTTGTTCAAATTTATAAAAAATATTGAATATTCAAACTTTTTTATCGCCATCAAACGTTATTATATTCTAGTATAGTCAAAAAAATCAGATATTAACTAATTAATAAGTCTATGCATTTTAATTAATTGTAAAAAACGCATATTTGATTTGATTATTTCATTGTAATTGTTGACTTTTGTAAAATAAGCTTTATTTTTTTTGTAAATTATCACAATATGTTAAGATTTTTATCAATTATTATTATTATTTCTCTTCTTTCATGCAAATCAAAGCCTATAATTACAGACAATGATGTAAACAGACTTAATTTTAATAGTAATGAAAGAGTAGTATATGATTACAAGAAAACCCTTTCAAATGAGGAAATTACTTATTTTTCAAAAAAACTTAATGTTGATAAAAAAGCAATAACAAACGAAAAATTATATATTTTTATAAAAAGCTGGGAAGAAACAACTTATTTATTAGGCGGAGTAAATAAAAATGGTGTAGACTGTTCTGCTCTTATGCAAGAACTCTATAAATATGTTTATGATACAAAATTAGCTAGAACATCAACTGAGATGTATGGTGACAAACGTTTTAAAATGATTAAAGAAGGACAACCACTGGAAGAAGGAGATTTGGTTTTCTTTAAAATTAAAGACGACCAAGTGGTTTCTCACGTTGGAATTTATTTAAAAAACGATAAGTTTTTTGGAGCAAGTTCTACCGAGGGTTGTTCTATTGGGAGCTTAAAAAAGCATTATTGGCAAAAATCTTATGTTGGAGCTGTAAGGCTAAAAAAGTGATGCTTTATGAAAAAAAACACATCAATTATTACTAATCATAGACATTTAACTTCGTTTGATTTAAAAGCGGAAATTATTTTCAATGCCTTACTTGAAAGTAATGTTATTGACTCCAATATTGTTGTTAAATCAAATGGTCTTTTTTATAGAAATTTTAGAAAAGACAAAATGAATATCGATTATGACGCAATTAACAAGGACGTTGTAAATATCGAAATTAGCAGGGATGGTTTTTATGACATTTTACCTGAAAGCATATCTCATGATTATAGAGACCGAAATAAAGGAAATAATCCTGTAGAAGAATTTAAAAACAGAAAAAAAGAAGAAAAAGAAGCTCGCCATTTTTTTAACCCAATAGAAAATGAGTTTTTTCGATTTAGACATCTCATAGAAAGTTTTGAATCTGAGTTTTTTTCAAAATTAAATTCTAATGAAATTGCCGATATTATTCGAACAATACTAGCCGTAGATAATAGTATTCCTGACAAACTAATTGTCAAGCTCTTTTATGCTCTTTTAAAACAAAATCAAAGTAATGACCAAAGCATTGAAACGGTTGTAAATATATTAGAAAACATAATACAAGAAGAAGTAAATTATACTTCCTCATATATCAAGCTAGATTATGCGTATGATGTGAATTCTATAAGTTCAGATATGCTATTAGGAGTCAACACAACGTTAGAAAGTAGTGAACGAATTTATCTAAAAAAATACAATTTTAGTGTTGGTCCACTTAAAGAGTCTGAAAATTTAAAATATTTTTTTCAAAATCAATCAATGGAAATCTTCATTACTACATTTTTTAATTTATTTTTACCATTTCATGTGCAATTTTCGTTTGACATCAAATTAAACTCGGATGATGAAAAATTTACAATAGAAGAAGACAGCTACAAATCAAGATTAGGAATTTCAACAACAATATAAAATGAGACGTTTTTTACCGAAACTAAATGGAGGCGAAGCATTAATTTATGCACTTATAATTATAGCAATAGCAGTTATGCTTACAATGTTAATAAGTGCTAAAACCCCAAAGTTAAAACAAGAAAAGAAAAAATATTTTTATTACATACTCGCTCAAGTATTAGTCTTTGTGGTATTTTCTAGCATTTTATATAATCTAAAAGATGTAATAGTTTCGCAACGATTTGTAGCATTTCAAGTCTATTTTGCAATTACAGGAGCAATTCATTTTAGGTTATTTCGAATTTATTTTAAAAAATTTGAAGCGAAAAAAATATTTACAGAAATAGCAATTTCATCTGTAACAGCCTTATTTATTGCTGCTTTTATATCAATCATTGCGAGCTTTTTTGGAGAATTAGACTATTTAACCTATTTAATAGCTACCTTGTTATTTTTTATAATTCCAACTTTGTGTTACATTTTATTTGAAACTGCTATCTCGATTCCTGCCAAGTTACACAAAAGATGGTTTTATCCTCTAAATTCAGTATATCCAGCTCCACAGGCATCAGAGATGCGTAACGTTATTATTTTGAATCTAGTTTTTCAAAAAAAATCAAATGATAAAGACATTATTAATTTTAAAGTAAAGGCGCCAAGGGCATTTGATTTTGGTCGATTATTTTATTATTTCATCAATGATTATAACGAAAAAAACCCAAATGGCAAGATTAATCATCTTGATGAAAAACAGCAACCCTATGGATGGTATTTTCATACCAAACCAAAATGGTTTGGTTCAGCAGAATATATAGACCCCGAATTAGCCATAGATACTAATAATATTAAAGATGGAGAAACAATAATTTGTCAAAGAATATAAAAAAATTAGAAGTATGGCAGAAAACATAAAACACTTTCCAGTAAACTGGATTGAAGGAATGAAAATCAATAAAAATCATTTTATTGAATTGCAAGACAATATTGAAGATTTAGTTCGTGATGCAAGAAATCTTGAAACCAGCGATTTAAACTACGGATTGTTAAGCACTAATTTATCGAGCCCTTTTCAATATTCAATTTCTATTGATACACACAATGAGTTGAGTATCGACATAAAAATGCTTAAAGCAGTAACTCCTTCTGGAGGACGAATAGAGATCACCGATTTAACAGGTTCTTTTTCTGAAAAGATAGAATTGAAAGATTTTGATTTTAAAGAAAATAACTATTACTTGCTTCTAAACGTAGACCCGTATCATAGAATCCCATCTGGAGAACAAAATATGTTAGAAACTCCACCTAGGTTTCCTTACGCGAGGTCAAAATATTTTTTTACAACTGTAATAGAAAGTGATGTAAATCAAAATAATATTGGTGCTTTACAATTCCCAATAGCAAAATTTAAAACATCATCAGATAGTTATGAAATTCTAACAGATTATATTCCACCTTGCTTAACTGTAAATAGTCATTCAAATTTAATTAGTTTATTTGAAAATTATGATTTGTTTTTTAAACAAATAGAATTCTATTCCGTACAAATCATACAAAAAATAAAGTTTAGAAGCACCGCAGAAGATGAAAACGTAATTGCTAGTATGGTTCTTGAAGCCTGTAACAAGTCATTAAATTATGTTGAAAAACATATTACAATGAATAAATGGACAAATTACAACACAAAACCCATAGACATTTTAAGCAATATAGTAGGATTTGCTAGAACCTTAAAAAATTGTTTTGACACTTTTTCAGGTGACGGTAAGGAAATGTTATTTAATTATTTTTCAGAATGGACTGATACAAAAAGTGGGGACTTTGAACGTTTGTTTACAGATGCTATAAATGTTAAATATAAACCTTTTGACATTAGAGAAACTGTAGATCAAACCAATTACTTTATTTCAAAAATAGACAACCTTTATTCTATTTTAAATCAATTAGATTATATAGGAAGAAAAAGAGATACTGGAATTTTTGTAAACGAAAATGTTTTAAAAAACGACAAAAGCACTTCAGTCTTTAGCAACGATAACAAGCCATCAAATTCATCACCAACATTTTTAGCAGATTAATTTTATTATGGATATTTTAAATAAAAAAGAGCGTTACTCAGCATTTTTAATGTTTCTTGGAATGTTTGTCATTTCAGCAGGAATTTTTGTTTTTGCATTATTTTTTAACTTCAAACTTCCTATGAAAGAAAATGAGGTTTTACGAAGTGAAAACGAAAGAATGATCAAACAACTTAATTATCAGCAAAAATTTTCTGATGAGTTTAAAAACATTACTAAGCTATTAGATTCTATGCAAAAAACTCCCGAAAGAGCAACTTATATAGAACAAAACATTAGTCAAAAACTAGGTGATTTAAGCAAAGAAATCCCGGATGACACATTAAGTTCAAAATTATATGAACGTATTATTGTGAACGTACAAGATTTAGTAAATTCTAAAAAAGACGTGGTACAATATTCCGATTGTAAAAGTACGATTGACCAACTTACTCAAGAAAATAGAGACAAGCAAAAACGCATAGACGATCTTATCATAGACATCAAGGTTGCTAATGCTAAATCAGAATAAACAAAACATTGCTTGATTATTTGGGGATAATTAAACAAACACAAACTAAAAAACTATGGGGCAAGAAGAAATACCTCAGGTTGTTCACGTTGCAAAACAATTTGCTAAAGAAAATCTGAATCAAAAATATAGTGCATCGCATATTTTAAAAGCTTTATTAAACCCGCAATTTGATTTTTTAAAACTATTAGACAGCAAAGGTGTCGATGTTTTTTATATTGATGAATGGGCAGATGTACGCATCAATGAATTGCCAAAAGTTTCGAAACCAACAGAAGATCCAGCTGCCGATAATGCGGCAATTGCTGTTTTTGAAGAAGCCGAAATTATTGCAAAAAACTTTGGTACCGAAGTAGATTTTAATACCTTGCTTATTACCTTAGTAACCCCAGGAATAGGATTTAATCACGACCAGTTAAAATCCTTACCTATAAATCCAACCTCATTAAAAGATATACTGATTGAAGGAAATACAATTTCACAAAATTCAGGCTCTTCATCTTCTTCAACGAACTCATCCTCTAGAGGAAATTCGTCAGTATTAGATAAATACTGCATCAATAAAATAAACAAAACAAAAACAGACGATATTTTTTCGATTATTGGTCGCGATGAAGAACTAAAAATAATTACCGAAATCTTAAATAGAAGATTAAAACCTCACGTTATCATTACTGGCGAACCTGGTGTAGGAAAATCGACTTTAGTAGAAGGATTTTGTCATAAAATTGCCAATAAAACTATTCTATCTTCATTTCACAATGCTTCAGTATTTGAAATAAATATTGGAGCGTTATTTGCAGGCGCTTCTTATAAAGGAGAAGTTGAAGATCGTTTGCAAAAAATATTTAATGAATTAAAAAAATACGACAAACCTATTGTATTTATTGATGATATTCACGAATTATTTGACTCAAATCAAGGAAGCGGCATTGCGAGTATTATAAAATCTGAACTTTCAAAGGGTGACATTACTTTTATAGGAGCCACGACTACCGAAAAATATAGAAAAACATTGGGTAAAGACGATGCTATATCAAGACGTTTCGAAACACTAGAAATACAAGAACCTCAGCAAGATTTAGCCTTTAGAATGATTAATAATGTGATTAGTCATTATCAAAAACATCATAATTTTTCAATAGATGAAGATGGTATTAAGGAAGCTATTCGATTATCTAAACGATATTTAAAAGAAAAATCATTACCTGATTCGGCTTTAGATTTGATTGATAGAACTATGTCGTCACTTAAAGTGGCTAAAGAAACTATTAAGAAAGAACTTCCTGAATTAAAAATTCAATTAGAATCATTACCCAATCTCAAAGAAGATGAAATTGAAAAAATAGATTGGTTATACAACGATGTTATAAAAAAGTCAGGTAACTTATTTAACGAAGTCGACGAAAGCATAACTATTTATCCCACTTTACACGAAAAAGATAAAAAATTAGATCATATAAAAAGCTTGCTTAATACTCTCGAAGAGTTAGAAAAACAAGAAAACAAAGTATTCCCGTCTCACTTATCACTTGTCGTTTCTGGAATCACAGGAATACCTGCAGGCAAAGTAAAATCTGACGAAAGAGAAAAACTACTCGATATTGAAAATATGCTCAAAAAAAGAGTAATAGGTCAAGATCACGCTGTAAAAGTAGTTTCTGATGCTATTTTAGAATCACGATCAGGACTTACAAAACCAGGACAACCAATTGGCTCATTTTTCTTTTTAGGGCCAACAGGAACAGGTAAAACAGAATTAGCAAAATCGATGGCAGATTTCCTTTTTGGAGACGAGAATGCAATCATTCGATTGGACATGTCTGAATTTAAAGAAGAACATTCCGCAGCACTACTTTATGGTGCGCCTCCAGGATATGTAGGATATGAGGAAGGTGGCTTATTAGTAAATAAAATTAGACAAAAACCCTACTCAATAGTACTATTTGATGAAATTGAAAAAGCACACAAATCGGTTTTTGACGTTTTCTTGCAAATATTAGATGAAGGGAAATTACATGACAGATTAGGGAAAGAAGGCGATTTTTCAAATTCTGTAATCCTATTTACCTCAAATATTGGTTCAGATTTTATTGTCAAATCATTTGAGAAAGAGGTAATCCCTAAATCGAATGATTTAATTCAAATTATGACAGGTTATTTCCGTCCTGAATTTTTAGGTCGATTGACCGAGATAATCCCTTTTGCACCTATTAGTTCAAAAAGTGTGGCTCGTATCTTTGATATTCATCTAAAGAAAGAACTTCTTCAATTATTAGAAAAATTAGAGATTTCCTTAGAGATTTCTGCAGAAGACAAAGAAAGAATTGCATTAATAGGATTTAGTAGCGAATATGGTGCAAGACCAATCAAAGGAAATATAAGAACACTTCTAAAAAGACCTTTATCACGAATGATAATTTCTAACGAAATTCAAAAAGGAGATCATTTAAAAGTAACTTTAGATGAAAATAACGAAATTAAATTCGAAAAAATAAATGAAGGAGCTATTTTATAAAATCCCATTTGATTTCAAAAAACTCACTATAGGGGAAGATTCTAGAAAAGTAACCATCGAAGAATCTTTAGCTCAATTTATTTCTTTGATCATCAGCACAACATTTGGCGAATATAAATATGACGAAGATTTTGGAACCGAAATTTGGGAAACTGATTTTAATCAGTTAGCCAATCCAAATCAGTTAAAAGATCTAATTAAAGAATCAATATTTGACAAAGTAAAAAAATACGAAAAACGCCTTATAATTACCAATGTAGAGTTAGGAGTTGTTGAAGATACATTAAGCCATGAATTAAGCATTAGAGTAAAAAAAAGATTAGATATTATCGTTTATGGCATTATCAAACAGACGAATCAACCTTATTATTACAAAAGTTCCTATTATTTAGCTCCATTTTCTTTTAAGTAAATAAATTATGAATCATTTATCAAAAGACCAAATTAAAGACCGATTACTTAAACGAGCTGCTAAACAGTGGGGCTATACTGATGTGGAGCTTGAAAATGTTTTTGACCCCATTGTAAATCTTCTTTTTGACGTTTGTGCTAAAGAACTTGAGAATATATCACATGAAATTTTCTCGAGTCGCAGACGCATCACAGAAAGACTTATTGAAATTCTAACTCCTGTAACTTCTTCAAGAGCAACAGGAGCAAGAGGGATTTTAAGAGCTTATCCTGTAGAAAACGATACTATTACAAATGACTACCACCAGTTTTATTTTCAGCGAAAAGAACTAAATCCATACAATCCAACGGAGAGTACAATAAAAAATTACTTTTTTGGGCCTACAAAAGCCGTAAAATTAAATCGAAATAAAATAAACTACGTTGTACTTCCAAATGGAATTCAAGAAGTTGTTAAAGAGCAATTTCGCGAAGTTTTATCAAGTAGTAAATATAAAAGTCCGTATCCACATAGCACTATTTGGATTGGACTTCAACACGAAGGCGAAGGAATTATAAAAGATTTAATGTTTTATTTTCATCTTAAAAATAGCATAGATAGAGATGTTTTTTATCATTTTTTACCAAGAGCAAAATGGTTTTTAAATGATTTGCAATTATCTACAAAAAAAGGGTATAATTACGAAGAAACTAAAAAAACTTATGAAAATGAGTTAATGCAACAGGATTTTCACTACATAGATAAAGTTCAAGAACATATTAACGAATATTATAGAAGCAATTTTATCACTATCGAAGATATTATTACCATCGATGACGGAAAATATGACTTACCAAAAGAATTTAAAGATTTATTTGCAAAAGAAGACATTAAGAAAATAACCGACGAAAAATTACTTTGGCTAAGAGTTGAATTCCCTAATGTAATAGGGCCAAATATTCTTTCTGAAATATTTTGTGCCAATAATTGCTTTCCAATCATCAATAAAAAATTAAATGAAACACAAGGAAAAATAAAGGATTTACTTAATATTTATCCTCTAATTCTAAATGATGATTATTTTTTAGAATTATTTTCAGTTTCAGATGATAGTAATAGAGAAGTAATTATCGTAAATAATAAAGATAAAGACTCTTCGGACGAGGATGATTTTGCCTATTTGCGTTTTGGTGGTGTTGCACGTTTTGATGAACGAAATGCCACTGAAGAAATTAATTACTTAATTGATTTAATTCGAGATGAAGCTTCGGCTTTTACAAGATTAGGACATGATTTTACAGACAATAATCTAAAAGAAATTAACCAAATTATATCACGATTTAAAAATAAAATTGCAGCAATAGGTTCAAAAAACAGCAATACTCCCTATTTGGTATTTGATTCCAAAAGTAAAAAAGACAAAGGTAATTTATTTACAAAATATTGGACCACAAATGGTGAGGCTGCAAATAAAATTAACACTTTTTCAAAGTTTGCCCTTCATAAAGGCTCTGATTTTGAAAAAGACAACATTATCCTTTTGTCAACAACTCAAGGAGGTAAAGACGAGTTATCTAACTCTGATAAGATTTATGCTTATAGAGAAAACCTCATATCCAATCATAGAGTCGTAACTAGACAAGATATTATTATCCTATGTAAAAACCATTTTGGAGACAAAATTGAAAATATTGAAATTAAAAACGGAATCCAAAACAGTTTAGACAGTACAATTGGGTACACTCCTACTTTAGACATTTTTATAACAAAAAAAGATAATTCTATTTATAATGAAGACGAATGGGAATTCTTAAAAGAAGATTTAAAACTCTTGATAGATTTACGCGCAATTAATATTGTGCCGTTCAGGATTTTTTATAAAACTTTAGAGCTTTAAACATAAAGATATACACTTATTTTAGTCTCTTTATGTTTATTTCCCTCAAAGCTTTACTTCGGTTTTTTTCAGACATTCATTAGAGTACTTAAATAAAAAAAGAGTTAAAGCAAAATAAAAAGAGACCGTCTAAAAAATTAGACGGTCTCTTTTTATTTTATGCGTTAAAAGGAATTATCCTAAAGCTGCTCTTTTGAAACCTGTTACAACTAAGTTAGCATCGATAGATTTAACATAATTAGCAACGCTCATAGAACTGTCTTTAATATAATCTTGATTTACTAGAGTGTTGTCTTTAAAGAAACGTCCTAATTTACCTTTTGCAATATTTTCGATCATTGCTTCTGGTTTTCCTTCTTGACGAAGCATATCTTTAGCAATTTCTATTTCTTTAGCAATAACTTCTGCATCTACACCTTCTTCGTTTAACGCGATTGGGTTCATAGCAGCAGCTTGCATTGCTACGTTTCTTGCAGCTTCTTCAATACCGTCTGCTTTTGCAGAGAATGCAGTTAAAGTAGCAATTTTGTTTCCTGAGTGAATATAAGATCCAACGAAAGCACCTTTTAGTTTTTCGAAAGTTCTAATTTCTAATTTTTCTCCGATAACTCCTGTTTGCTCGATTAGTTTATCAGCAATAGTAATACCATTAAAATCAGAAGCTAAGAATTCTTCTTTGTTGTCAAAATTTAAAGCAAGATTTGCCATTTCAACAGCCATTTTAACGAAGTTTTCGTTCATTCCTACAAAGTCAGTCTCACAGTTTAATGTGATAACAACTCCAGCAGTATTGTCAGCGTTTACAACAGCGATAGCAGCTCCTTCAGTAGATTCTCTATCTGAACGGTTTGCAGCTACTTTTTGTCCTTTTTTACGTAAGTTTTCGATTGCTAAATCAAAATCCCCGTCTGATTCAACTAAAGCTTTTTTACAATCCATCATTCCGGCTCCGGTGATGGTTCTTAATTTATTTACGTCTGCAGCAGTGATAGTTGCCATATTTTTTATTTTAATTGGGTTATAAAAAAATTACGAATTACAAATTACGAATTACGCTAAAAACTCGTAATTGATAATTCGTAATTCGTAAATTAGATAATTACTCTTCTGTTTTAGCTGCCTCAGCTACAATTGCTTTTTCTTCAGCGATTGTATCAACAACTACTTCTTCTTGAGCAACTTCTTCAGTAGTAGCGTCAGCTTCTTTATCAGATGTTCTGTTTGCAAGACCATCAATAATAGCTTCAGTTACTAATGTTAAAATTTTATCGATTGATTTAGAAGCATCATCATTTGCAGGGATAACGTACTCAACAAGACGTGGGTCAGAGTTGGTATCTACCATTGCGAAAACTGGAATGTTTAATTTTTGAGCTTCTTTAATTGCGATGTGTTCAGCTTTGATATCTACTACAAATAATGCAGCAGGTAATCTTGACATATCAGCGATAGAACCTAAGTTCTTCTCTA
>NZ_JBDTQE010000005.1:0-82622 GCF_039932285.1 Flavobacterium sp. | reverse complement strand
GCTTCTTCAACATCAATTTCTATAAATTCATCCACTCCTTTTACTAAGGAATGTGTTATTCTTTCCTGCACCGTTCCCGAACGCCATTCTTGAATTGCTTTCTCCGTATTCTTTACATCGCCTTTTACATTTTCGGCAAAATCCAGTAAACGTTCAGTTGCATCATCACGTCTGTTCAATATTACATCTTCAACGTGTTCTAATAAATCTTTTGGAATTTCGTCATAAATAGATAACATTTCTGGGTTTACAATTCCCATTGTCATTCCATTTTTGATGGCATGATACAAGAAAACCGAGTGCATCGCTTCTCTCACCGTATCATTTCCCCTGAATGAAAACGAAACATTACTCACCCCACCACTAATATGTGCGTGAGGCAAATTTTCTCTAACCCATTTGGTTCCTCTAAAGAAATCCAAAGCATTCAATCGATGCTCGTCCATTCCTGTGGCTACTGGAAATATATTTAAATCGAAAATAATATCTTGAGGTGGAAAACCAACTTTGTTGACTAAAATATCATACGAACGTTGACAAATTTCAACTCTACGGTCGTAATTATCTGCTTGTCCTACCTCATCAAAAGCCATAATAATTGCCGCAGCTCCGTAGCGTTTAATCAATTTAGCGTGATTAATAAACGCTTCCTCTCCTTCTTTTAATGAAATAGAATTTACGACACATTTTCCTTGTACGACTTTCAAACCCGCTTCAATGATTTCCCATTTGGAACTATCAATCATAATTGGAACACGAGAAATATCCGGTTCGGCAGCAATTAAATTCAAGAATTTAGTCATTGTGTACACACCATCTAACATTCCTTCATCCATATTAATATCGATGATTTGTGCACCGCCTTCTACTTGCTCTTTAGCAATACTGAGTGCTTCTTCGTATTTTTCTTCCTTTATTAATCGAAGAAATTTTCTAGAACCCGTTACATTGGTACGTTCCCCAATATTTACAAATACGCTTTCGGGCGTAATGATTAACGGTTCTAATCCTGATAATACAAGGTTTCTTCTTTTCTGATTCTCTTTCATTAGGCAAATATTTGCGCTTTTCTTGGTTTGTATTCTTTTGCAATATCTGCAATCAACTTGATGTGTTGTGGCGTTGTCCCACAACAACCGCCTATAATATTTATTAGATTATCATCTAAATATTCTTTGATAAATACCTGCATTTGCTCTGGAGTTTCGTCATATTCTCCAAAAGCGTTAGGCAATCCTGCGTTGGGATGTGCTGAAATATTAAAAGAAGTATTCTGTGATAAAGTTTGCAAATATGGTTTGAGTAAGTCGGCTCCCAAAGCACAATTGAATCCTACACTCAATAATGGAATATGTGAAACGGAAATTAAAAATGCTTCTACCGTTTGTCCCGAAAGTGTTCTTCCAGAAGCATCGGTTATTGTTCCTGAAACCATAATTGGAATATCTATGTTTCGTTCTTCTTTTACTTCTTCGATGGCAAAAAGCGCTGCTTTGGCATTTAAAGTGTCAAAAATAGTTTCTACTAATAGAATATCGCAACCTCCGTCGATTAAGGCTTCCACTTGTTGTTTGTATGCAATTCTCAAATCGTCGAAAGTTACGGCACGATATCCCGGATCATTTACATCTGGACTCATTGATGCTGTTCTGTTGGTTGGACCAATTGCTCCTGCTACAAATCGTGGTCGATCGGTAAATTCATCGGCAACTTCACGTGCTATTTTTGCGGACTCATAGTTGAGTTCGTAAACATATTCTTCGAGATAATAATCGGCCATTCCGATAGTTGTTCCCGAAAAGGTGTTGGTTTCGACAATATCGGCTCCTGCTTGAAAATATTGTCTGTGAACTTCTTTGACTGCTTCAGGTTGCGTGATGGACAATAAATCGTTATTCCCTTTTAATGGATGTGGAAAATCTTTGAAGCGTTCACCACGAAAATCCTCTTCGGAGAAGTTATTACGTTGCAACATGGTTCCCATGGCTCCGTCGAGAACTAGGATTCTTTCTTTTATGGCTTGTTGTATTTTTGACATATTTTTTCTCGCAAAGGCGCAAAGGCACCAATTTTTTATTAAAATGTTTCTTAAATAGCCCTGATGGGAACGATATCCTTTTTCTTGCTTCTTTAGCAAGGAAAAGATATAGTGTACAGCAGGAAATAGCTCCTAATAATTTAGAAATTAGTTCTTAGAAATATAAAATGTTATGGGAAAGTGAGAGGGAATTCTCGTGGTTATCTGTTTCCAATAAATCGGAATAGAATGTAGCACCTTCTTTATAGTAAAGGGTTGCTAAGCTTTCGTTGGGTCTAATCCCTCCAGCTTTCGTGATAACAAGCAATAAATTTATGAACAGTACAAATGTAGTAATAATATTTTATTTTGAAAAATTTTCTGTAAAATGATTTTATTTATTTGTAAAACAGAAAATAAATCTATTTTTTTTACTTTTAACAGCTATATTTTCTGTTTTAATTTAACGCTTGATTTAAATCATTTATCACATCGATTACGGTTTCTAATCCTACAGAAACCCGCACCAAACCATCGGTAATACTTACCGCTAATCGCTCTTCGGGAGTTAATTTGCTATGAGTTGTTGATGCCGGATGTGTGACGATTGTTCTTGTATCTCCTAGATTTGCAGAAAGGGAACACAATTGAATTTTGTTTAAAAATTGTCGTCCAGATTCTATTCCGCCTTCAATTTCGAAAGCTACAATATTGCCACCTAGTCGCATTTGTTTTTTGGCGATTTCGTATTGCGGATGCGATTTTAGAAACGGATATTTTACTTTTTTTACTTTAGGATGATTTTCTAAAAACTGAGCAACTTTTAAGGCGTTTTCACAATGTTTTTCTACTCTTACGGCTAGTGTTTCTAAACTTTTAGATAAAATCCAAGCATTGAACGGTGATAATGCTGGCCCAGTATTTCTTGAAAATAAATAAATTTCTCTTATTAGTGCAGCACTTCCTACGGTTACTCCTCCTAAAACTCGTCCTTGTCCATCGATTAATTTTGTTGCAGAATGTACCACTAAATGTGCTCCGAATTTTATTGGTTGTTGAATATATGGCGTTGCAAAACAGTTGTCGATAATTAATATCAAGTTGTGTTTTTTGGCAATTTTCCCTAATAATTCTAAATCGATAATATCTACTGCGGGATTGGTTGGCGATTCGGCAAAAAGAATTTTGGTATTTGGTTTGATAAAACTTTCGATTGTTTCGGGTTTATTGATATCAAAATAAGAAGTTTCGATATTCCATTTCGGAAAATAAGTAGTAAACAAAGCGTGCGTAGAGCCAAAAACACTACCTGCCGAAACAATATGATCTCCTGAATTAAGCAAAGCCGCAAAAGTTGAATATACCGCAGCCATTCCTGTCGCGAAAGCATAACCTGTTTCGGCACCTTCCATTTTACATATTTTTTCTACAAATTCCGTAGTATTGGGATTACTAAAACGACTGTAAATATTCCTGTCTTTTTCTTCTGTAAAAGATGCTCGCATGTCTTCGGCATCTTCGAAAACGAAACTGGAAGAAAGGTATAAAGGAACTGAATGCTCTAAATATTGTGTTCGTTCTAATTGTGTTCGTATGGCTTGGGTTTCGAAACCGAAATTTTCTTGACTCATAATGGTTTACTATTTAAAACTACTTTATAGTTGATTTTTGCTGTTGGTTCTAATGTTTTAGAAACAGAACAATATTTTTCGAAAGAAAGTTGGGCTGCTTTTAGCACTTTCTCTTCATTGATATTTCCTTCTAAAAAAATGGTTACCGTGATGTCTTTAAAAGGTTTTGCTTCTTCAATTTGTTCTCGAACACCTTCTACTTCTGTTTTATAAGATGTGATTTCTTGGCGTTGTTTTTTGAGTATCGATATGATATCAATTGCACTACAACCTGCAACCCCCATCAATAAAAGCTCCATGGGACTTGGTGCTAAATCATTACCTCCAAATTCAGCTCTACTGTCTAATTCTACAATGTGACCTCTTTCGTTTTTTAGTTGAAAGTGATAATTGTCATTTATTCTGTTTAGTGTTATTTTCATAATTGTTTTTATTTGAACGCGGATGAAGCGGATTTTTTTTAATCTAAAGTCTAAAGTCTGCAATCTAAAATCACTAGCCTTTATCTGATAATCTTAAAATATCTCCAAAAACACCTCTTGCCGTTACTGCAGATCCTGCGCCTGCTCCTTGAATCACAATAGGTCTGTCACCATAAGATTCGGTATAAATTTCGAAGAAAGAATCGGAACCTTTCAATTGTCCTAAAGCGGTATCAAGCGGAACTGAAATTAATTTTACGTCTAAGTTACCTTTTTCTTGTTGCAAGTCTCCAGACAATTCACCAACATATCTCAAAACATGATTTGGTTTTTGTTCGGATTTTATTTTTGCGAAAATGGCATCTAATTCGTCCAATCTTCCTAAAAACTCTTCTTTATTACCCTCTCTTAAATTTTCAGGAATTAGATTTTGAATATTGATTTCTTCAAATTCATTTTGTAAATCTAGTTCTCGCGCTAAAATTAATACTTTTCTGGCAACATCGTTTCCACATAAATCCTCTCTAGGATCTGGTTCGGTGTAACCATTTGCAATGGCTTGTTTTAAAGCTTCACTAAAAGGCATGTCATTTGCCGAAAAAGTATTGAAAAGGAAACTTAATGAACCTGAAAACACCCCTTTTATTTTAGTGATATTTTCTCCCGAATGGTGTAACAATTTAATGGTATCAATAAGAGGTAAACCTGCGCCAACATTAGTTTCGTACAAATAACTCTTTTGGTTGTCTGCCAATGCTTTTCTTATTTTTTTGTAGAAATCATAACTCAACGTATTTGCAACTTTATTTGAAGATACTAAATCGAAACTATGCTCTGCTAGTGAGATATAATTTTCGACAAACTTACTACTTGCCGTGTTATCTACCGCTATCAGATTCTCGAGATGATGTTCATTGGCGTATGCGATAACACCTTGAATAGTATAAGGAATTCCGTTATTTTCGATTTCATTTTTCCAATTCTGAGTGATTCCGTTTTTGTTCAGTATTATTTTTTTAGAATTGGCAATAGCAAAAATATTAAGCTTAATATCCTTGCGTTTTTCTATTGTTGAAGCCGAATTTAAAATTTGATCTATTAGTGTTCCTCCAACCAAACCATGACCAAAAATAGCAATGTTTATTTTCTTTGAAACTCCAAAAATCTCACCATGAATAACATTTAATGCTTTGTTTAATTGCGACTTATTAACTACTAAACTCACATTTTTTCCCGTAACCGTATTATTAAAAAGGATCGGGACAATTTTATTTTTTATAAGTGCCGAATATGGTTTGTGAAACGTACTCAAATCTTGTCCAATAATAGAAATTACCGAAACATCATCTATTGCAGAAATTTTATTGACATCTTTAGAATAAAAATCGTTTTCAAATTCTTTTTCTAATTCTATAATAGCTTTCGAAGCTTTATCGGCAGCCACAACAATCCCAATTCCTCGCTCAGAGGAACCTTGAGAAATGATACTCACACTAATGTTGTGGTCGCCCATTACTTTAAAAATACGTGCATCGACACCTGTTTTCCCAAGAAGTCCTCTTCCTTCAAGATTTACTAAGGCTACATTTTCTAAAACCGAAAGTGATTTTATCCCTTCTTTATCGGCAGTAGAAGTGATTAATGTTCCTTTATTTTCGTGATTGAAAGTATTTAAAACCCGAAGCGGAATATTTTTTTCTAACAAGGGAACAATCGTTTTAGCGTGAAGAATCGTAGCTCCAAAGTTTGCTAATTCATTGGCTTCATTAAAAGAAAGAAAATCGATTTTTTTAGCATCAGAAACCAAATCTGGATTGGCGGTGTAAATTCCGTCAACATGTGTATAGTTTTGTAATTCTTCTGCATCGAGATAATTTGCAATTAACGAAGCAGTGTAATTACTACCATTTCTACCTAAAGTAGTGGTGTCATTATTATTATTTGAACCTATAAATCCTGTAATAACATTTACCGTTGTTCCGTTATTCTGTTTGAAATGATTAATGACATTTTTTTTAGACAAACTATCTAGAGGTTGTGCATTTCCGTAATTTTCGTCGGTTTTTATAAGTAAACGAGCATCTGAAAAGTGGGCATTTACTCCTTTTTCTTTCAATGCTTGTGTAACCACTTTAGCAGAAATAACTTCCCCTTGAGCCAAAACATTGTCTTTTATTTTCTTGCTATAATCTCCCAACAAAGTAACTCCTTCAAATGTTTTTTCTAGAAGCTGAAATTCTTCTGTTAAGTCTACTTGAAAATCAGCTTGTTGGTATTTTTTGAAAGCTGAAAACTGCTCTAAATACGCTTCCTTTTTTACTGCTTTTTCTAAAATTTCTTCTAATACATCAGTCGCATTGGCAATTGCCGAAACTACAACGGCAATTTTATTGTTATTATTTACTTTGTCTAAAATGATTTCGATTGTTTTATCAAATCCATTTCCGTGGGTGAGTGATTTTCCTCCAAATTTTAATATTTTCATATGTATATTTTTATTGTTTTTTAATGGTCATATGTAATTCGCATAGCGTATTTTGCAGTCAATTCACGATTTCGTAATGCTCATTTCATTATGCTGTTTGTTTATTTGTTATAAAAATTTTGTTTAAAATGACATTTAATTGTTCGTATTCTATCAGAAACGCATCATGTCCATGTATGGATTTAATTTCGTTGTAAAACACATTTTGCTTTACTTTTTTCAAATCTTCATAGGTTTCTCGATTTTCATCGGCGGTAAAAAAATAATCGGTATCGACCGCTATAATGTGAATATTAGATTGAATGACTTTGGCAACCGTCACAAAATCTTTTCTATTTCTGGTAATATCGATTGTTTTTATAAGATGGTTCATCATTTTGTAGGAAGCCAATTGAAATCGTTTTTGCAATTTTTCTCCGTGATGAATTAGCCAACTTTCTATTTGAAATATATTTTTTAATTCGTTTTTCTCCCTGTTAAATTTTTGCTTTAATGATTGTGGCGTTCTATACAAAAGCATGGCGTGTGATCTCGCATCAGGAATTGGATAATTAGAATTGTTTAGAATTTCATCTTGTATTACTGTGTTGGCAATAACCCAATCCGAAGCTTTCCAATCTGAAGCAATGGGAATTAAATTTTCGATTGCAATAGGATTGATAACTGCCATTTCCCAAGCAATTCCACCACCTAAACTTCCTCCAATAACCGAAAAAATGTTTTCTACTTGCAGTTGCACCAATCCTTTCCAAAATATTTTAGCAATATCTCTAGCTGTAAAATGGGTATAATTATGAATTAGATTTTCTTTTAATCCGTCATATCCGTTTCCAGGAATATTAAAAGCTAAAACGGTAAAATGGTTTGTATCTATCGTTTTATTTTTACCAATTAAATCTTTCCACCAACCATTCTCATCGGTTACTTGAGAGTTTCCGGTAAGGGCATGATTAACCAAAACTATAGGTGCTTTTCCGATAGGTTTACCAAAAATTTGATAAAAAAGAGGTAAATTCTTTTGAATTTTTCCACTTTCAGTAACAAAATCTGATATAATTATTTTTTTTAATTTTTCCATTTTAAACAACTTAATAGAAAACTGCCTCTGACAAATTCAGGTTGTCAAAGACAGTTTTACAAACAAAAAACAAACGAATTTTTTATACTAACTGAGGATTTTTAATGTTTTCAAAAACCGCCTTTAAGTCAGCTTTTAAATCTTCAATATCTTCTAAACCAACCGAAAGACGAATTAAATCTTTAGTGACCCCAGTTGCCACTTGCTCTTCATCTGTAAGTTGTTGATGTGTTGTGCTTGTTGGGTGAATAATTAGCGATTTTGTATCTCCAATATTTGCCAAAAGAGAAAATAATTTAGTTTGATCTGCTACTTTTTTAGCCGCTTCAAATCCCCCTTTTAAACCAAAAGTCACCACTCCATTTTGCCCTTTTGGCAAATATTCTTTTGCTAAATCATAGTATTTACTTGATTTAAGTCCTGGATAATTTACCCAAGCTACATCTTCTTGACTTTCTAACCACTGGGCTAATGCCAAAGCATTTTCGCTGTGTTTTTGAACGCGAATAGGTAGTGTTTCTAATCCTTGAATAATTTGAAAAGCATTAAAAGGACTTAAAGCTGCACCAAAATCACGCAATCCTTCAATTCTTACTTTGGCAATAAAAGCAGCATTTCCTAGCGCTTCATGATATACTAATCCTTGATAACCTGCTGATGGTTCTGTAAATTCTGGGAATTTTCCGTTGCTCCAATCAAAATTTCCAGCATCAATAATTACACCTCCAAGTGACGTTCCGTTTCCAGAAATATATTTGGTTAATGAATGAATTACAATATCTGCTCCGTGCTGAATTGGATTTAATAAATACGGTGAAGGAACAGTATTATCAACAATAAAAGGAACTTTAAAGGCTTTTGCTTCTTTTGAAATCGCTTTTAAATCCAATACATCTAATTTTGGATTTCCTAAACTTTCTGCAAAAAATACTCTTGTGTTTTCTTGTGCTGCTTTAGTAAAATTTTCAGGATTTGATGGATCTACAAATGTTGTTGTGATTCCTAATCTTGGTAAAGTTACCTTAAGTAAATTATAAGTTCCACCGTACAAACTATTAGAAGCCACGATATGATCTCCTGATTTTAATAACACTAGCAAAGCTGTAGAAAGTGCTGCGGTTCCTGATGCAGTTACTACTGCTCCTATCCCTCCTTCAAGCGCTGCTAATCGTTGTTCTAGGATATCATTTGTTGGATTGTTTAATCGTGTGTAAATAAATCCTGCTTCGGCAAGTCCAAATAAATTGGCTGCGTGATCTGAATTATTAAAAACATACGAAGATGTTTGGTAAATAGGAACAGCTCTTGTTCCTCCATTTTTAGTAACATCATGTCCTGCGTGTAATGCGTTTGTTGCGAATTTTTGTGTGCTCATTTTGTTTAGATTTAAAGATTAATTTGATATTTATTTATATTATTTGAATTTTTAAGGCAATAAAAAAGCCTTTTTGGATGGCTTTCCAAAAAGGCTTATAGTTTGAACTATAATAAAGATTATCTCTTTCGCTTTATGGAATAGCAAGGAAGTGTGCACATATGCATCATACAACACATCATCATTTTATTTGCTATTAGATTCATTTTGAAAATTATTTTTTTTAGACTTGATTTAAATAAAAAAACCTCTGCGATTGGCAGAGGTTTGATTGTATATTTTAAAAAATTAAAATGATGCAATGCGTTGCTCTGCGGAATTTTCCGACATCATACGACACATATTGCACATTGTAATTTTCATTTTGTTTATGATTTTATTTTGCAAATGTAGTTTTATTTTCTAAATAAAAAAATATTTTAGATAAATTTTCTAATTTATTTTAATTTAATTGCTGTTTATAGAAAATAAAACTAAAAAAGACGTGTAACTAAAGTGTTTTATCATTGTTGAAAATTAAAAAACTTTCAATAACATTCTAATACTGAATATTATTACTAAAAAAGCCACTAATAATAGAGCTGTTTTATGCGGTAGCTTTCCAGCTAATTTGGCACCAAAAGGCGCTGCAATTGATCCGCCAATAATTAATCCTAAAATAATAAACCAATGACTAATCCCTAACGAAGTGAAAAAAGTAATTGATGCTGCCAACGTTACAAAAAACTCGGCTAAACTAACCGTTCCAACTACATAACTTGATTTTCTTCCTTTAGACAAAAGTGTTGAAGTTACAATTGGACCCCAGCCTCCACCTCCGAAAGCATCAAAAAATCCACCCGCAAAACCTAACAAACTCGCATTTTTAAGTTGCTGTTTTTCAATTCTTTTTTTGAATGCTAAAATAATCAATCGAACACCAATTAACAACGTATAACTCGCTAGAATTCCATAAGTAATTGCTTCATATTTATTTCCTAAATAAATTAACAATAAAGCTCCAACTACTGATCCAATTACGCCCGGAATAGCAATCCAGAAAAATAATTTCTTGTTTACATTTCCAAATTTATAATGTGAAAAACCGCTAATTCCACTTGAAAACATCTCAGCCGTATGAATACTTCCGCTAATTGCCGGAAGTTTAATCCCCAGCAACATCATACTTGTAGAACACATTACACCATACCCCAAACCTAAAGCACCGTCAACAATTTGAGCAAAAAAACCAATTAATAGCATTCCGTAAAAAGCGTTGGGAATATTTTGAGCATGACTCCATAATTCATCAAAAGAAATAAATTTAGAAACTCCAAAACCAACAAAAAAGAACATGAACAACAAGGTAATTTCAAGCACCAATTTTTTATATTTTTTAGCTTCATATCTCTCCTTTTTCTTTGTTAAAAAGCTTTCTGTCACTTTATTTAAATCGTTTAGTTTTTGACTGAAATCGCCTTTATGCTGATTTCTAAACGAATTTAATTGTGTGATACTATCTTCAATTTCATTCGGAATTACTTCTGTAAAATATTCGCGCATTCGCTTAGCCAAAACCGGTGATTTTCCATTGGTTGAAATAGCGATTTTTAAATTTCCTTTATTTACAATCGAACCCAAATAAAAATCACATAAATCAGGTTGATCGGCTGCGTTGACTTTAATCCCTTTATTTTTGGCTAATTCTCTAACTTCCAAATTTATTTCGGGCTTATCGGTAGTTATAATTACAAAATCTTTATTATTTAAATCGTTTTCTTCGAAAGCACGTTCAAAGAAAGAAATATTTTCATGTTTACTTATTATTTCAGTCAACTTTGAATGAAAATAAGTTGCCACGATGGTTAAATTAATCTGTGGATTTTGTTTTAATAAAGTTTCGGTTTTTTCCAAACCAACATTTCCGCCGCCAACAATTAAAAATTGAGCCGTTTCGGTTTTTAGGAAAATTGGAAATAGTGTGTTTTTCATTATTTATCTTTTTTTAAATCAATGGTGTGAAAAATGGATACTCGTAAAATATCTCTGTTATAAAAATCGGTTCCCGTTTTTTGTTGCTGAAACCAATTCATATAACCCACTTCAAATGCATAAGAAGCATTCCGTTTATACTGAATTGCAGCATAAATTCTATTTTGATCGAAAACATTTTTCACAATTTTATTTCCCACATTAAACATAACTTCGTCTTTCAGCTTTAGTATTATTTTGTCTTTTTCTTCTTTTTTTAAAACTGTAAAATCCAATCCTAATTGATATCGCAAACGGAAATTTGAAAAGCGATAACCACCAACTAATTGCTGATTTTCAACATCATGAAAAAATCGTGCTTCGGCTTTATACCTATGATTTATGGTTAAAAATCCTAACTTTTGTTTGTGAATTAATCCGATATCTGGTCTTAATTCTGGAACCGTTAAATTACTTTCTGATTCAGGATCATTTAAATTTTGCAAAAAGAAAGTCATTCCAACAGAAGCCTTCCAATCTCCAAATAATTTCCTTTCCAAATTTGACCGAAACACTAATTGATGCTGCGCTGTTGGATTGTAAAACTGTCGTTCTTGAATTTCACTTTTCAAATTCCAATTCTCATTAAACTTTAAATCATTGTAATATCCATACCAAATAAGTTGCTGATTTTCAATCTTTTTTTGCGCTAATAAAAACTCAGAAATCAATAAAATTAGTACTATAATTATCTTCTTCATTCGTTCAAAATGGTTCTAAAAGTAAAATCTCCAAACGTTTCATTTTCTAATTTTTCTTTTACATATCGACTTAACAAAACATCTACTTCTTCTAAAATTTGAGATTCTGTTTGTTTTTCTTTATACAATTTATTTAAACGTTCTCCGTATCTATCACCACCCAACATAAAATTATATTGTCCTGGACCCGTTCCTACAAAACCCAATTCAGCAACATACGGGCGACCACAACCATTAGGACAACCAGTCATACGAATAGTAATTTCATCATTTTGCAAGTTATATTTCTCTAAAATAGGTTCGATTTTAGTTACTAATTCTGGCAAATAACGTTGTGCCTCGGCTAAAGCCAAAGGACATGTAGGTAAAGCCACACAAGCCATCGAGTTTTTTCGGAGTGCACTGTCATTTTTGTTGATTTGATGTTTCGTAATTAATCCTTTAATTTTAAATTTATTTTCCTCACTTACCTCACCTAAAATTAGATTTTGATTGCCTGAAAAAATAAAATTAGAAACCTGCAATTGTGCAACTTCTAGTAGGAATTGCTTTTGTTCTGGTTTGACCACACCATGTTCTATAAATAAAGTATAAAACCATTTTCCTTGTTCACTTTTCTTCCAACCAAAACGATCGCTTCTCTCTGTAAATTTGAATGGTTTTTCTGGCAACAAATCAAATCCTATTCTGGTTTCTAGTTCTTTTTTAAATACTGGAACAGTCAACTTATCGACCGTATATTTCATTCTAGATAATTTTCTGTCTACTCTATTTCCGAAATCTCTTTGAATGGTTAAAATTTCATAAACTGCCTTTAACGTTTTTTCTTCCGAATCTGTAAAACCAATTACTGTTGCTAATCGTGAATACGTATTTTCATTTCCGTGTGTTCTTGCTAATCCTCCACCAATTGCGATATTAAATCCTTTCAATTCGTTGTTTTCGATAATGGCAATTAGTCCGATATCATTGGTAAAAACATCTACATCATTACTTGGCGGAATGGCGATAGCAATTTTGAATTTTCTTGGCAAATAGCGGTCTTCATAAAGTGGATCGGCTTCTGAAGAACGTTCATAAATTTTTTCTCCATCGACAAAAACCTCGTAATAAGATTGCGTTTTTGGCAAAAGTAAGGTCGAAATTTTATCCGCATACTCATAAATCTGTTGATGAATCGATGAAATTTGCGGATGTGAACTCACAATTACGTTTCTGTTGACATCGCCACAGGCTGCAATCGAATCTAGCTTTGCGGTATTGAAAGACTGGATCGTTGGGCGCAATTGATGTTTTAATAATCCGTGTAATTGAACCGTTTGACGCGTCGTAATTTTTAATGTTCCTGTACCGAATTGTTCCGAAATTTCGTGAGTTGCAATCCATTGATTCGCATTAATTACGCCGCCTGGAATTCGCAAACGAATCATAAACGAATACAATTTGTCTAATTTTTTTGCTGCTCTTTCTGCTCTACGGTCACGGTCGTCTTGCACGTACATTCCGTGAAATTTAACTAAAGTTTCGTCGTCTGGACGCACATTTCCCGTATGATTATCTAAATCGATACTTTCCTTTAAAGTTCCTCTAAGACCATCACTTTTGGTCTTTATTGCTTCTATTGGTGATAATTTTTCGCTCATTTTATTTATTTTAAACCTGACAGGTTTTTGAAACCTGTCAGGTTGTTCGACTAATACACGTCTTTTTGATATTTTCCTTGATTTTCTAATTCATCTAAAACTTGTTGGGCTTCACTTTCTGAGATATTTCGCTCTTTTGAAATGACCTCAACAATTGCATTTTCTACATCTTGACTCATTGGATTTTTTTGTCCGCAGATATAAATGCTCGCGCCGTTTTCTAACCAAGAATTAAATTCCTTTGCTTTTTCTCGAATTCTATCTTGAACATAAATTTTTTGTTCTTGATCTCTTGAAAAAGCGGTGTCTAATTTCGAAAGTACTCCAGTTGTTAGCCATTCTTGAATTTCGGTTTGATAATAAAAATCCAATACAAAATGTTGTTCTCCGAAGAATAACCAATTTTTTCCTTCCGCTCCAGTAACATCTCTTTCTGCTAAAAAGCTTCGGAAAGGTGCAATTCCGGTTCCGGGACCAATCATAATAATATCTGTTTCATCCTTTGGTAATCGGAAATTTTGATTTTTATGAATGTAGAATTCCAATGGTTCATCTAAAGGAAAATCGGCTAAAAACTCAGAAGTCAAACCAGTTTTCTCTTCATTATCCACTTTAAATTTATTCACATTCACTGTTAAATGAACTTGTCCGTCGTGCGCTTCCGAAGACGACGAAATAGAATACAATCGTGGCGCGATTGGTAAAAGCAACCCAATTACTTCTTCTAATTTTACTTTTTTCGGTTGGTATTTCTGAATAACATCTAACAAATTGGCTTTCTCTTCTTTAATTTCGATTTCGAACAAATTTGAAAACCCATCTAAAGATTTTTTCGACAAACCTCTGATGTTTTTATCGATAAGAATACTATTATTTTCTTCACCGAAATAAGTCGCAACAGCTTGAATTTCTTCTTCTTTATTTTTTGGAAAAACACCTAACGCATCGCCAGGTTCGTAACTAATTTCATCTTCCGATTCAATTTCAATATGATAGGTTTCTTTGTTCGAATCTCTATCGTTCAAAACCACTTTATGACTTATTTTCCCAACATAATTTTTCTTGTGAGAAGTTGTTGTAGCAGTCGTAGATTTTACTTCATTTGATAATGACGAACCGATATTTTGAAAGGCTTTTTGTAAATCCGCTTCCCAATTCGAAACCGTTTCTGCAAAATCAACATCTGCTTTAACCAATGACAATAATTGTTTCGCACCTTTTTCTGCTAAAACTTCATCTAACAAAATTCCGGCATTACAGAATAATGGATACGAAGAATCTCCCAAACCTAAAACAGCATAAGAAACATTTTTCAGATTAACATTTGATACTTTCAAATTCTCATAAAAAGCAACAGCATTTTGAGGGAATTCACCTTCACCTTGTGTGCTCATTACAAATAATATAACATTTTCTTTTTCAAGCTTCGTTACATCGTATTGAAAAACATCAATCGCTTTGGCTTGGATTTTATTTTTCTTAAAAGCTGCCAATAAATTAGAAGCTACTTTTTTAGAATTTCCTGTTTCAGTTCCGTATACAATTATTGGCTTTACTGCTACTGAAGGAACAACCGTATTCGTTTCGGCAATTCCTCCTAATAATTCCACTCGATCTAAAAAACCAGCCAAATAGCCTTTTGTCCAGATAATTTCTTCTGTTGTTGCATTTTGCACCAGTTGTTGTAATAATGATAATTTAGTTTCAGATAGCATTTTGGAAAATATTTTTATGGTTATCGAAATAAGATTCTGTTGTATTTTTTTCAGTAAACCAAGAAAACTGATGATGTAAATTCACCACTTTTCCGATGATTAATAATGTTGGCACGTACTCAAATTCTGGCAAAGCTTTCGTTTGAATGTCTTCAAAAGAAAAAACCTGTGTTTTTTGGTTTGGCGTTGTCGCTTGTTGCACCACAGCTAAACCTTTTTCCAAACTAATATTTTGATTTAAAAGCTGTTGCGTTAAAACATCTAATCGTTGACCGCTCATATAAAAAACCAAAGTATCTTCAGTTGTTGCCCAATCTTGCCATTGATTTTCCTTAATCGTGTCTAAATCATATAGCGTTAAAAACCGAACACCTCGAGAAAAACCTCTTGCTGTTAATGGAATTCCAGTGTAAGCCGCAGCACCAAAAGCCGCAGAAATTCCTGGAATGATTTCATAAGCAATTTTATGTTTTTTAACAGCTTCTAATTCATCCAACACATTAGAAAACAACGACGCATCGCCACCTTTTAATCGCAATACTAATTTTCCTTGCAAGGCAAATTCCACAATTAATTCGTTGATATCTTGTTGCGGCGTCCAAATCCCTTTACTACATTGTTTTCCCACATAAATTATCTCCGCATCTTTACGTGCATATTCTTCAATCAGTTCTGGCGACACCAATCTGTCTGTTAAAACCACATCAGCAGTTTGTAAATATTTTAAGGCTTTTAAGCTTATTAAATCGGGATCACCAGGACCTGCTCCGGCTAAAATTACTTTCCCTTTTTTGTGTATTTGTATCATAATATTTTTTTAAATTAGGCATAGAAAGGGCTGTTCCGTGTTTAAAACGAAGTACAATTTCTACGATAAATTACTGATTTTTAGAACAATCCTTCTATTGAAAGATAACGTTCGCCCGTATCATAATTAAAGGTTAATACTACAGCATCATCAGGTAATGAAGCCACTTTTTTTGCGACTGCAGCTAAAGAAGCGCCAGTTGAAATTCCGACTAAAATCCCTTCTTGTTTCGCTACATTTCTGGTAAATTCGAACGCTTCCTCTTTTGAAACTTGAATTACTTCGTCAATTAAATTGGCATGATAATTCTCAGGAATAAATCCAGCACCAATACCTTGAATCGGATGCGGCGAAGGACTTCCACCACTTAAAACCGGAGATAATTCTGGTTCAACCGCAATGATTTTCACATTCGGAAATTTCGCTTTTACTACTGAAGCAATTCCTGAAATATGTCCGCCAGTTCCAACTCCTGTTATGATGTAATCTAATCCGTTTGGGAAATCAGCCAAAATTTCTAAAGCTGTAGTTTTTTGATGAACCGCAACATTCGCTGGATTATTAAACTGAGATGGCGACCAAGAATTTGGCGTTAAACTTACTAATTCGGCTGCTCTTTCAATGGCACCTTTCATTCCTTTTTCACGAGGTGTTAAATCGAATTCGGCTCCGTAAATTTCCATTAATTTTCTTCTTTCCACACTCATTGATTCTGGCATAACCAAAATCACTTTATATCCTTTTACAGCTGCGACTAATGCTAATCCAATTCCTGTATTTCCAGAAGTTGGTTCAATAATTACGCTATCTGAGTTTAATAATCCTTTGGCTTCGGCATCTTCAATCATCGCTAATGCGATACGATCTTTAATGCTATTTCCTGGATTGGTTCTTTCTAATTTAATCCATACGTTTTTATTTGCTCCGTATAGATTATTGATTTTTACTACTGGTGTATTTCCGATAGTTTCTAATATATTATTTGCTTTCATCTCACTCGATTTTATTTTGTTAATGTGTTCGATGCTGTTCGCCTTTCAGGCTCGGGTCATCTCTTTATTTTTTTGTTTATTTTGTTTTAAGTTTCAGGTTCCTAAATCACATAATTTAATGGTTCGGGAAATTCACTTTTATTTTTTATTTCGATTTCACTTTTGTGATACACTAATGAACTTTCTGGAATAGAATGCGTTAACCAAACATTTCCACCCACAACCGAATTTTTACCTATAGTTGTATTTCCTCCTAAAATGGTAGCATTGGCATAAATAGTTACATTATTTTCAATGGTTGGATGTCTTTTAGCTGAAGCGTTATCTTTTGAAACCGACAAAGCTCCTAATGTGACACCCTGATAAATTTTGACATTATTTCCAATTTTAGTCGTTTCACCAATTACGATTCCGGTTCCGTGATCGATAAAGAAATTTTCTCCGATTTCCGCTCCTGGATGAATATCTACTCCCGTTTTACTATGAACATATTCGGTAATTACTCTTGGAATAATTGGAATATCTAGTTTCCAAAATACATTGGCAATTCGGTAAGCCGTAATTGCAAAAAAACCTGGATAAGCAATTAAAACTTCTTCTTTTGATTTTGCTGCTGGATCAAAATTTACGATGGTTTCCAAATCGTTAATTAGCACATAATGTATTTGTTCAATGCTTTCGAAAAAATAATTTGAAGACACTACTATTTCATTTGTATCATCCGTAATTGTAGCTAAAATATCTTGCAACTTCAATTGAAGCGACTTTTCCTTATTTTGAAAAAACCTATAATTATGATATTCTTGATTGATATCGAACAACCAATTAATTAATTCGTCCACCCAATTTTCAACTTGCGTTTTGTTGATTGGACTTTTGATTCTTTCCTGATTTCTAATGTAAATTGAATATGACATATTATAAAAACATTAAGGCGCCAACCGTATTATTACTTGTTTCATCTATAAGAATCGCGTTTCCAGATTTTGGGTTTTTATCAAAAGCATCATAAAATAATGGCTGATTTGTTCTTAAACTAATTTGAGCAATGTCATTTAATTTTATTTCTTTTTCGTTTGTAAACTCCCAATCGTTAATATTCCATTTTTGATTGACTTCTTGAATTTTTACACGAACATTTTTAAATCGATGTTGTAACAAATAGGTTTTCCCTACTTGCAACGGCGTATTATCTAACCATGAAATCCAAGAATTAATTTGAGAAGATTCAGTTGGTAATTTATCCGACAAAACTACGGTGTCGCCACGACTAATATCAATATTGCTTTCAAAATGCAACACAATATTATCACCTGCTTTTGCTACTTTGATGCTTTCTAAATTATTTTCGATTTTTATAATTTTAGTTAAAATATTGGCTGGTAAAATGATTACCTCATCGCCCACTTTATAGCTTCCGCTTAAAACCAAACCTGCATACCCACGATAATCGTGATTGGCTTCATCTTTTGGACGAATGACCCATTGCACCTGAAAACGGGGTGCCAAATCTTCCGTAGTTTCTAATTCAATTGCTTCTAACGTTTCTAATAATGCTTTTCCGTTGTACCAATTTGTATTTTCGGATTTGGTTACAATATTGTCTCCAACCAAAGCACTTACTGGAATGTAACTGATTTCATTGAATTGTAATTCTGATTTAATCGCTTCAAAATCGGCTTTAATTTGATTGAAAGTGGCTTCCGAATAATTCAGTAAATCAATTTTATTAATGGCGATAATTGCTTTTTTAATTCCCATTAACGAACCAATACTCGCATGACGTTTGGTTTGTTCCGTAATTCCTTTTCTCGCATCAACCAAAATGATAATTAAATCGGAATTAGAAGCTCCAGTAATCATATTTCTGGTGTATTGTTCGTGTCCTGGCGCATCTGCTATAATAAATTTTCTCTTTTTTGTAGAAAAATATTTATAGGCTACATCAATCGTAATTCCTTGTTCACGTTCGGCACGAAGTCCGTCTGTGATTAGTGATAAATCGATTTCGACACCTTCTTGTTTCGTTTGTTTTTTCAACACACCTAATTGATCGGTGTGAATACTATCAGAATCATATAAAAGACGACCTATTAAAGTGCTTTTACCATCATCTACATTTCCTGCTGTTATAAATCGTAATGTGTTCATGTGTTTTTTGTTTCAAGTTTCAGGTTTCAGGTTTCAGGTTTCAGGTTTTAAAAATACCCTTGTTTTTTTCTGTCTTCCATTGCGGCTTCTGACAGTTGATCATCTAAACGGGTTTGTCCGCGTTCGCTCACTCTGGTTTGAATGATATCATCAATTATGTCTTGAATTGTTGCTGCTTCGGACGGAACTGCTGCAGTGCAAGTCATATCTCCAACTGTTCTGTATCGCACTTTTTCAACTACAACTACATCATTTTCTATTGGTTGGATGAATTTTGATGTCGCCACCAATTTATCTTGGTGAACAATACATTCTCTTTCGTGCGTAAAATATAAACTTGGCAATTCGATGTTGTATTTCTGAATGTAATTCCACACGTCTAATTCCGTCCAATTGCTAATTGGAAACACACGAACATTATGACCTTTTTTAACTTTTCCGTTTAAAATATCCCATAATTCTGGACGTTGTAATTTTGGATCCCATTGTCCGAAATCGTCTCGAACAGAAAAAATTCGTTCTTTCGCTCTGGCTTTTTCCTCATCACGACGCGCACCACCAATACAAGCATCAAATTCATTTTCTTCAATTGCATCTAAAAGCGCATAGGTTTGTAACGAATTTCGAGAAGGAAAACGACCCGCAGTTTCTTTCAAATTGTATTTTTCAATACTTTCTTCCACTGATGCAACGATTAGCTTTTCTCCAATTTGATTGGCTAAATAATCTCTGAAAGCAATGGCTTCTGGGAAATTATGACCTGTATCAATATGTACTAATGGAAAAGGAAATTTCCCTGGACGAAATGCTTTCAAGGCTAGATGTACCAAAACGATAGAATCTTTTCCACCAGAAAAAAGCAAAGCTGGTTTTTCAAATTGTGCTGCTGTTTCACGAAGAATATAAATCGCTTCGTTTTCTAATTCTTCTAAATAATGATGTTTTTGACTCATTTTTTTTGTTTCAAGTTTATTTTGTTTCAGGTTGTTTTACCCTTATTAAATTTTATTTATGTAATCCACATTCTTTTTTGGATTGATCTTCCCACCACCAACGGCCAGCTCTAAAATCTTCTCCTGGTTGAATGGCTCTTGTACAAGGTGCGCAACCAATACTAACAAATCCTTTATCGTGTAAAAGATTATATGGAACTGCATTTTTTGTTACATATTCCACCACTTCTTCTGTTGTCCAATTTAATAATGGATTGAATTTGTACAATTGTTTCTCTTCGTCCCATTCTATTTCTTGTACTGTATTTCTGTTGTTTGATTGTTCTGCTCGTAATCCTGTAATCCAAACTGCGGCACCAACTAATGCTCTGTTTAACGGCTCTACTTTTCTGATGAAACAGCATTCTTTTCTCAAATCCACTGAATTATAAAAGGCGTTTATTCCTTTTTCATTACTATAATTTTCAATAGTATTTGTATTCGGATAATAGGCTTTAATTTTTTCATTGTATTGCAATTGCGTTTTATCCCAAACCGAATACGTTTCTGGAAAAAGCCTTCCTGTATCTAAAGTAAAAACCTCAATGTTTTTAATTCCTTGCGAATAAATAGCGTGAGAAATTACTTGATCTTCAATTCCGAAACTGGTTGAAAAAACTATTTTTTCATTAACCCTTTGAGCCAACAATTTTATGTTTTCTTCAAAATTTTCAGTGTTTACAATATTTTTTAAAAAAGTATCATCCATTATATTTTAGATTATAGTTATAAAAAAACCTCTTTATTGAAGAGGTTTTTTTGTTTGTATTAAATTATTAAAACAAGAAAAACCTCATCGTACTTTGCACATAGTAAAACAACACACCATCATTTTATTTGACATTAAGTTTTTCATTATATTATTCTTGATTTTGATTTAAATAAAAAAAACCTCTGCGATTGGCAGAGGTTTGATTGTATATTTTAAAAATTTAAAATTATGCAATGCGGTGCTCTGCGGAATTTTCCGACATCATACAACACATATTACACATAGTAAATTTCATTTTTTATTCTTAATTTTATTTTGCAAATGTAGATTTATTTTCCAAATAAAAAAATATTTTAGATTATTTTTCTGAAATTTATATTTTAATAATCATTTATTAGATTATTTTGCTAAAAAACAAAATCGCTAAACAACCATTTATACTTCTATTCTGTTTTTAAGTAAAATTATTTTAATCAAAAAAAAGTTAAGATTAATTTGCAATTCAATTTCGTTTCATACATTTGCAAACGAAAATCAAGAGGAAAAATTTGAACTGATTGCAACCTCGTTAAAAAAATGCTAAAGCAGAAATTCTTCTTTATCATTACCCTGCAATCACATTTTTTTCTTCACTAAAATTAATTTTAAATAATTATATTATGGCATATTTATTTACGTCAGAGTCAGTAAGTGAAGGACATCCAGACAAAGTTGCAGATCAAATTAGTGATGCATTAATAGATAATTTTTTGGCTTTTGATGCTGAATCTAAAGTAGCTTGCGAAACGTTAGTTACAACTGGACAAGTAATTTTAGCTGGAGAGGTAAAATCGAACACTTACCTTGATGTGCAAAACATAGCAAGAGAAGTGATTAGAAAAATTGGATACACGAAAAGCGAATACATGTTTGAAGCTAATTCTTGTGGTATTCTTTCTGCAATACACGAGCAATCAGCAGATATAAATCAAGGAGTTGATAGAGCTAGCAAAGAAGAGCAAGGCGCTGGAGACCAAGGAATGATGTTTGGTTATGCAACGAATGAAACTGAAAACTACATGCCATTAGCATTAGATTTATCTCATGCTTTATTGATCGAATTGGCTAACTTGAGAAGAGAAAATAACGAAATTAAATACCTGCGCCCAGATGCAAAATCTCAGGTAACTTTAGAGTATTCTGATGATAACAAACCACAAAGAATTGACGCTATTGTAATTTCTACTCAACATGATGATTTTGATGAAGAAGCTACGATGTTGGCCAAAATCAAAACAGATTTAGTTGGTATTTTAATTCCTAGAATTAAAGCAAAATATCCGCAATATGCTCATTTATTTAATGATCAAATTACTTACCACATTAACCCAACTGGAAAATTCGTAATTGGAGGACCACACGGAGATACTGGTTTAACAGGTAGAAAAATTATCGTTGATACTTATGGCGGAAAAGGAGCTCACGGTGGTGGTGCTTTTTCTGGAAAAGATCCAAGTAAAGTTGACAGAAGTGCTGCTTATGCTACACGTCATATCGCTAAAAACTTGGTTGCTGCAGGAATATGTGACGAAATTTTAGTTCAGGTTTCTTATGCTATTGGTGTGGCTAAACCAACATCGATAAACGTAGTTACTTACGGAACTAGTAAAGTAAATTTGACTGACGGAGAAATTAGCAAAAAAGTAGAAGCTATTTTTGATATGCGTCCTTACTTTATCGAGCAACGTTTGAAATTAAGAAATCCAATATACAGCGAAACTGCGGCTTATGGACACATGGGAAGAACTCCAAAAACCGTAACCAAAACGTTTTCTGCTCCTGGTGGATTAACAAAAACTGTAGAAGTTGAATTATTTACTTGGGAAAAATTAGATTTTGTAGACACTGTGAAAAGTGCTTTTGGAATATAAACAAATATATCATCGATAAAAACCGGCATTTAGTCGGTTTTTTTATGACTTATAATAAAAGTTTAATTAAAAAAAATATTTTTGTATCATAATTTAAAAAAAACCATGAAAAAAACAATCTTAGGTTTAGCAATATTTACTGTATTTTTTACACAAAATATAAATGCTCAAGAAAGCATAACTTCTGGAGGAAGTAAAGGTCTTTATTTTAAAATAAATGGTGGCTATAACTTCGCAGTTACCAATTCTCAACATGGTGTTGGAGAAACTCCTTTTGCACCAAGTCCTTATCCTTTTTATGATGGATCAGTAATTAATGGAGGTTCAGACATTAACTGGAAAACAGCTGATGTAAACCTAGGGAAAGGGATTAATTTTGGAGGAACAATTGGCTATATGTTCAACAACCAGCTAGGTGCTGAAATAGCAGTAGATTATCTTTTGGGAAGCAAAACAGAAACTAAAATAGATGGTTCTGGTGGATCTTTAAACCAAACACTTTCCTCTCGAATGATTCAAATTAAACCAAGTTTTGTTTTATCTGCAGGTTATTCAAAAATTAATCCTTATGCAAAATTTGGAGCTATAATAGGTTCTGGAAAAATTACCCAAGAATTTAACTTATTCATAGGTGATTTAACTGAAGTTGAAGCTGAAGCAAAAGGCGGATTGGCATTTGGTTTTCATGCTGGTGTAGGTTTAAATTTCGGGCTTACTCCTAAACTATCTCTTTTCGGAGAATTAAACATGAACAACTTAAGTTATGCGCCTGAAGAAGGTAAACTAACTAAATATAATGTAAATGGAGTTGATCAGTTACCTACTCTAGACATATCCGTAAAAGAATACCAATACACGGATGAAAATCCATATATTATAATAGGTGGTGGCGGAACTTCTCCCGACCCTAACCAACCTTATAGAGCTCCAAAAACATCTTATAGTTATAGCACTATAGGTATTAATTTTGGATTAAAATACAGTTTGTAATTTTTATTTCAAATTTAAAAAAATCCTGACTATATTTTAGTCAGGATTTTTTTGTTTTGAAGCTTCCGTAAGATGTACTTATTTGACTATCTTTAGTAAGAAAAATATATAGTGTAGAATGGGGAGAATAGTTACAAATTATATTTCAAACTAAAAATTAAATAACGTGGTTGGACTGTATATTGAGAAGTTCTCGTAGAAAATTGTGAGAAACTATCATCATTTAATGACGTTGTATTAAGTAAGTTTGTTCCTGAAATTTTATATTCCATTTTCCCCCCTTTTTTCTGATAAATTAAGCTAGCACTTAAAAAATCATATTCATTTTTGACCGTTTTTGTGTTATTTGTATAGTTGTAAAACTCATATTCTGACACAAAAGAAAAAGCATCTAAAAAGTAATAATCTATTTTGACAGAAGGTGTTTTAGTATAAAATTTCGTGTTCTGATAATCATTTACTAAATAATTATAACCTATTTCTATGTTAGGCAAATTCTTATAATTTGTCGAGGCTTTGACTGTGTAATTTTGAATAAAACTCTCTGAGGATTGTGGTAAATTATTTTGAACATTATTAAACTTAGACCAACTTTCTGCCACCGTTAGTGATGCTTTATAATTTCTCAAAAATGAACGTCCATAATTAGCAGCTCCACTAATTGTTTCATCAGCAAAATTAGAATTTATAGCAGTACTTACTTGATTAATTCCTATAAAAGTTGACGAATTTTTTACTGGATTCACTTTTCTAGAATAAGAAATATTAGCAAATATATTCTCCAGATTAAACATGTTGTATTTAAAATATCTTAAGGAATGTGTGTGAGAAAGGGCGTTTTCTAAATCACGATTTCCTTTAAACAATGAGTTGTAACTTGACAAAACACTTCCTTCGGCAAGTTTATTTATATCTGTAAAATCAGTGGTTAATACGTAATTATAGGTTAAAGTTTCTGATTTTTTTATTTGATATAAAGCATATACATCTGGTAAAACTCTATAAAAATCATTGTTTTCTTTTGTTCCTAATTGCGCATTATAAGTATTGTATTTATGGACTGAAAAACCTGGATTGAATGTGAATTTCCCTGTCAAAAATTTATAATGTAATCCTAAAAAAACATCATTAAAATTGTATTGTACCTGATTTTTTGAATTCGATTTAAGGTTATCAATACTACCATTGTCTAATATCTGAAAAATATCTGAATTGAATGATTGAAATGAATATGTGTTCCCAATAGTTACATTTATATTACTTTTTGGGTTAACCATATAATAGTAATCTAATTTTGAATCTATTTTATTGGTTTTCACTAAACGGTTTTGATTAATATCATACCTGCTTTGGTTTTGAAATCCTAAATTTTCTGATTGATCAAAAGGAGGTGGATTATCAGGAAAAGGATTTGTTTTTAAATTAGCGTTATAAAAAGGATTTTCGTTCTGATACAAATGTTGTACTTCAAGTGCAAAAACATTTTTATCATTCTTAGTGTAATAAGCATTAAAATTCTGATTTAACGAGAATGGATTTTGATTCTTATTAGTGAATATTGATTGACTATTATTTAATATTGGGTTTTGAAAAAAAGTTTTTTGCAATGCATTATTATTCTCGTCTTGCTTAGATTGTTTTGCCAAAACATCGTAATCTAACTGTAATTTAGCATTTGGCTTATAGGTTCCGCTTAGCTTATACAATCCTAAATTGCTTTTTTGATGTGTTGTTTCATTTCTGTTTTCTGAAGAAACTATAGTTTTTGCATCTTGTCCTAAGAAATTAGTTTGGTTCTTTGTTTCTAAATCGGTTTCAGTAGCTGAAAGAATTGCAAATCCTGATATACTTAATGTTTTTATTGGATTGTATGAAAAATTAGTAGCACCAAACTTGGTCACAATTTCTTTTGCTCTGTTGTTCCTAAGCAACGAGATACCTAAATCATTCGAGGAAATATTAAAATTTGTCCCTCCTTTTTTCATCATGTTTTTAAAACCTCCAGTAAACTTAAAATAGTCTTGAATTGTAAAAGGCAATTCCCCAATATTATTAAAGTTACTCAATAAGTTTATGCTGTATTTTGGACTGTAATAAAACAGTTTAGGATTTATTTCACACCTGCTTTCTGTATGCCCTACTCCTACTCCAGCAGTCATATCACCAAACCAAAAATTCTTTTTCCCAGATTTCAGTTTGATATTCATAGCCACATTATCCTCGTTGTTTTCAAGACCTTTAAGCGCTCCAACTTCATTATAATTCCTTAAAACCTGTACTTTATCTATGGCATCGGCAGGAATGTTTTTGACTCCTAATTTTGTATCTCCATCAAAGAAATCTTTACCTTCAACCATTAATTTCGAAACTTTTTTTCCTTCCACTTCCACTTCACCATCAGCATTTACAGTAACACCCGGTAATTTTTTCAGTACATCTTCTAACTTACGTTCAGTTCCTGTTTTAAAAGAATCTGCATTATAAATAATAGTATCTCCTTTTATAGAAACTGGCATTTCTCGTACAATTTCTACCCCAGCTAATTCCGTTGCATCTGCATTTAGTGTAATAGTTTGAGAAATATCCTCAGCTTTTGTAGCAATTGTAAGGTTTTTTGTTTTTAATCCTAAAAACGAAAAGCGCACACTATAAGTTGCATTTGCTTTTAGCAATAATTGAAACTTCCCTTTATCATTGGTTATAGAGTAGGAATCGACTGCTTTTGTAACTTGATTTACCGCCATGACATTTGCCATTTCAAGTGGCGCATTAGTTGTGTCTTTGACGATACCTTGAAAAGTAATGTTTTGAGAAAACGATAATGTCGTTACTAATAGAAATAGAAGAAAAAATATTTTTTGAATTTTTGAATGTACCATAAAGCGTGTAAGAAATATAAAAAATTTAATTTAAAAAATGAATTTAGAATTATCCTCCAATTCTCATTTGCATACCGCCATTACCTCCACGATTTTGATTTTGATTCATTTGTCTAAATTCTTCCATTTTTTTAGCTACAATATCATCATATTCTTTTTGTGTAACTACTTTGCCTTTAGTTGGGGCTTTTATTTCTTTTTTATCCTTTACATTCATAGCAATTTTAGAACATAATAGTGTTGTTTTCCCTGCGCTAACTTCAAGTATTAGGCCTGGTAATCCAAAATAATTTTCTGGACCATTACTTACTGGAATTTCTGGAGTATACCAAGCTACAACTTCTATTTCTTTAGGAATTTCGCCTTCAGCCATAAGATTTGTCGATTTTGGTTTTTCGCCAGTAGTTGTTTGCTTCGCCTGTTCGCTAACGCTGGAGTCTTTTTTGTTTTTATCATCATCTTTTCTCATTCTAAAATTCCTGAAATCAGATTGGCTTGATTTTTGCATTGCAGTTGCTTTAAAACACATATAACCTCCTATTTCTTTGGTTTCCTGACTCATTTTCCAATCTAGTTTAGGCAAAGTATCTTGAATTAAAAACTCTTTTCCCATTATTTCCTTATCTATGACAAATGATTTTTCCTTGATATTTTTATATTGTGTTCCTCCACCTCCCATAAATGAAGACATCATTCTCATACCGCCAGCTTGGGTTCCAGGCGCATCTAATTTTTCTTCTTCTTTATAAATAGAGGCATTTTTATCGAAATTAAGAATAAATGTTTTTTCGAACATAGATTTCATTCTATCTTCTATCATTTTTTGCATTTCAGGAGTAATGTCTTTATTACCTTCCATTCTAGATTTAAATTCGGCAGTACTGGTTTTGGACTCATACACTGCCATCCCTTGAAAATCTTGAGCAAATGAAGAGAAGCCTAGTATTAATAATAAAGTTGTGATTATTTTTTTCATTTTTTATATAAATTATAATTGATAGGACAAATATGACGAATGAAATCGTGTTTTGTTATTAACGATTTGTTAAATAAAGAGTAAGACTTTTAAAAACATAAAAGGTTTAATCGTAATTTAGCATCAATGAAAAAAATTACACTCATTTTTATTTTTATTTTCTCCTCATTGGCATATTGCCAAAATGAAGATCTTATGATTTCAAAAACAAGTAATCAATCTATTGAAGCAGATGTGTATCTTGGTGAAGATGCATTTCGCTATAAATATTTTATAGCAAATTCTGTTTTATCTAAAATTAAAGACTCTGAGAATTTTCAATACAAAAATATTGCTTTAGGCAAAATTACTAGTATCAACATTTATAATCCTTTTAAAATCATCCTTTTTTATGAAAATTTTAATAGTGCAATAATCCTTGACAATCAACTAAATGAAATACAGAAAATAAATTTTTCTGAAAATAAAAAACAAATTGTGACCAGTGTCGTTGGCATTTCTTTTCAAAATAATCTGTGGGTTTTTAACGCTACAAATCAGCAAATAGGATTGTATGATTATTTAAAAAATGAATACAAGAACATATCCGTTCCTATCTCTGCGACAATTAAATATTATGAAACAAATTCTAATTTTTTTTATTGGATCGACGAAAAAAACTATTGGTATTCTTGCGATATTTTCGGAAAAATAATAGCCCTTGGGAAATTACCTGATTTCGATTTTGTTCAAATAGTTTCAAACTTAAGTATTATATTTAAAAAAGATGATTTGCTGTATCATTACTCCTTAAATAGCAATAAAAAAATATTAATAAATATAGAAGAAAAAAGGTATAAAAAATTTTATTATAGAGACCAAAATTTATCTATTTTTACACCCGAAGGAATTACCAATTATAAAATTAATTTACCATAATGCATATAGCAATCGCAGGAAATATAGGCGCTGGAAAAACGACATTAACAAAGCTTTTAGCAAAACATTTTAAATGGGAACCCCATTTTGAAGATGTGGTAGACAATCCTTATTTAGATGATTTTTATCACCAAATGGAAAGATGGTCGTTTAATCTTCAAATTTATTTTTTAAATAGTCGCTTTCGTCAAGTATTGCAAATTAGACAAAGTGGTAAGAAAATCATTCAAGATAGAACTATTTATGAAGACGCACATATTTTCGCACCCAATCTTCATGCAATGGGATTAATGACAAACCGAGATTTTCAGAATTATTCTTCACTTTTCGAATTAATGGAAGGCTTAGTTGGTCCGCCAGATTTACTTATTTATTTAAGAAGTTCTATCCCTAACTTAGTTGGACAAATTCACAAACGTGGTAGAGAATATGAAAACTCCATTTCTATAGATTATCTTAGTCGATTAAACGAACGTTATGAGGCTTGGGCTGAAAGTTACAGTAAAGGAAAATTACTTATCATTGATGTTGATAATGTAGATTTTGTAAACAATCCAGAAGACTTAGGTATGATTATTAATAGAATTGATGCCGAAATAAACGGATTATTTTAAAGAATAGAAATTATATAAAAAATGCCTCACAAATTGTGAGGCATTTTTTATATATAAATTGAAAAGTATTATTTCTTTAAAGCATCAATTTTTGCTTTTACTTCGGCTTCAGTTCCTTCAAAAGTTTGAGTAGTAGAAATCCCGTTAACATTAGTAGTAACAGTTGCTTTAGCTTTTCCATTAGTGTTTGTAATTTCAACTCTAACATCTTTAGTCGATGTTTTTGAACTTGTTGTCATATCTACACAAGATGTTTTCTTTACAAAGTTTCCATTGGCATCATAGTGAGACATACATTCTGCTTTTTCATCAGCAGTACAACCTTTTTCTTCGCACATTGCTGCACATTCGTCTTTAGTCATAGTTGCCATTTTAGCCATATCGCATTTCATTTCCGCAGAACATGACTTCATTTCAGTTTTAACTTCCGAAGCGCAACACGCCCCTTTTGCTCCTTCTGCATGACTTCCATTTCCTAAAATTGGAGCAATTACTAATCCTATTAAACATGTTAATTTGATTAAAATATTCATAGATGGCCCTGAAGTATCTTTAAACGGATCTCCAACAGTATCACCAGTTACAGCTGCTTTGTGAGCATCAGAACCTTTATAAGTCATTTCACCATTAATTTCAACTCCAGCCTCGAAAGATTTTTTTGCATTATCCCAAGCACCACCAGCATTGTTTTGAAAAACTGCCCAAAGTACACCTGAAACAGTAACTCCAGCCATATATCCACCTAACATTTCAGCTATTAATTGATGATTATCTCCGTAAACTACTAATCCTAAGAGTACAATTGCAATTGGGAAACCGATTGTCATTACTCCAGGCAACATCATTTCACGTAATGCTGCTTTTGTAGAAATATCGACACATTTTGCGTATTCTGGTTTTCCAGTTCCTTCCATAATTCCTGGAATTTCTTTAAACTGACGACGCACTTCATATACCATATCCATTGCAGCTTTTCCTACCGAATTCATTGCTAATGCAGAGAAAACCACAGGAATCATTCCACCCACGAATAACATCGCTAAAACTGGAGCTTTGAAAATATTGATACCATCAATTCCTGTAAAAGTTACATAAGCAGCAAATAAAGCCAATGATGTTAATGCAGCAGAAGCAATTGCAAATCCTTTTCCTGTTGCAGCCGTTGTATTACCTACTGAATCTAAAATATCTGTTCTTGTTCTTACTTCTTTTGGCAATTCACTCATTTCAGCAATTCCACCTGCGTTGTCAGAAATAGGCCCGAAAGCATCAATAGCTAATTGCATAGCAGTAGTTGCCATCATTGCAGAAGCAGCCAATGCTACTCCATAAAATCCTGCCAAAGCATAAGTTGACCAAATGGCAGCAGCAAATAATAAAACAGTTGGAAATGTAGAAATCATACCTGTAGCCAAACCAGCAATTACGTTAGTTCCAGCTCCAGTTGACGATTTTTGTACAATTGCCAAAACTGGTTTTGTACCCAATCCTGTATAATATTCAGTTACTGATGAAATGGCTCCACCAACAAATAATCCGATTAAAGTTGCATAGAAAACACGCATTGCAGAAATATCTTGTAAACCTTCACCAAAGAAATTCATTTTCATTGTTTCTGGCAACATATATTGAACCAAAAAGAAACAAGCAATTGCTGTCATAACAATTGATGCCCAGTTTCCTATATTTAATGCTTTTTGAACTTGAGCTTCTTTAGCATTATCATCTGATATTTTCACCAACATTGTTCCAACGATAGAGAATAAAATTCCGAAACCAGCGATTGCCATTGGTAATAAAATTGGGCCTATTCCGCCAAAAGCGTCTTCAATTTTTCCGCCCATATCTTTGATAACATAATTACCAAGTACCATTGCAGCTAGAACTGTAGCTACATAAGAACCAAATAAATCGGCACCCATTCCTGCAACGTCACCAACGTTATCCCCAACATTATCTGCAATTGTAGCAGGATTTCGTGGATCATCTTCTGGAATTCCAGCTTCTACTTTACCTACTAAATCCGCTCCAACATCAGCAGCTTTTGTATAAATCCCACCACCAACTCTTGCGAATAATGCAATAGATTCTGCTCCTAACGAGAAACCAGCAAGTGTTTCAAGAACGATGGTCATATCTTCAGTTGATGTCCAAACACCACCCATAAATTTGTTATATAAAAGAATAAAAATACCTGTTAATCCAAGTACTGCTAATCCAGCAACTCCAAGTCCCATAACTGTTCCGCCACCAAAAGAAACTTTTAGCGCTTGTGGCAAACTAGTACGAGCAGCTTGAGTAGTTCTTACGTTAGTTTTAGTTGCAATTTTCATTCCCATATTCCCAGCCAAAGCCGAAAAGAATGCCCCTATAATAAAGGCAATTACAATTAGCCAATGCGTAGTTGCTCCTGGTAATAAAGTTAAACCAAACAAAACCGCACTTGCTCCGATAACGAAGAAAGTTAACAAACGATATTCTGCATTTAGGAAAGCCAATGCACCTTCATATATATAATCTGAAATTTCTTTCATTTTACCATCTCCAGCATCTTGTTTTAGCACCCAAGCTTTTTTGATTTGCATATAAGCCAATCCAACAAATGCCATTACAATTGGCAAATAAATCATTATTGTATTCATAAAATTATTATTGGTTAGTAATTTAGTTTTGGTAAATTTAACAAAAACAAACAAAAAAGCAACACTCTTTACAGAATGTTGCTTTTTTTATATCATTAGAAAAAATTATTTAATACTAAACAATCCTGCTGGTTTGTTTTCGATTGCTTCAAATCTTTCTACACATTGTCTAATAATTTCTCTTGCTTCTTTTACATCTCCCCAACCTTCTACATCAACTTTCTTGTTTTCTAGGTCTTTGTAAACTTGAAAAAAGTGTTCGATTTCTTTTAATAAGTGTCCATTTATATCAGACAAATCGTTTAAGGTATTCCAAATTGGATCAGAAACGGGCACACAAATTATTTTTTCATCTGGTCCTTTGTCGTCTGCCATGTGGAAAACACCAATAGGTTTTACTTCGATCACACAACCAGGAAAAGTTGGTTTTGTTACTAATACTAATACATCTAATGGATCTCCGTCTAAAGCCAATGTTTCTGGAATAAAACCGTAATCTGCTGGATACATCATAGACGAGAACAACATACGATCGAAACGCATTCTCTTTAAATCGAAATCATACTCATATTTATTTCTACTTCCTCTTGGAATTTCGACTAAAACGTCGAAAGTTTGTACTTTATCTGCTGTCATTTCTACTCTTTTTATTATTTTTAAGCGGGTGCAAAAGTAATCAATTTTTATAGAAAATAGTCAAGTTACATTAAAAAACTATTCTCTAAAAGCGGGTTTATTATTTGTTGTAAGAAATATAATTCTTACTGATTGATAAAACGGAATTATATTTCTATTTTTGAATTAACTAACCAACCAAAAAAAATTATTATGAAAAAACTACTCTTATCAGGAAATGCAATTAATACCGATTTTGGATTATTAATTATCCGTTTAATCATTGGCGTTTTAATGGCTTTATATGGTTACGAAAAATTTAGTCATTTTAATGAAATGGCAGCTTCAGACTTTTGGATGAAAAACGTAAGCTTTTTTGGATTGTCCAGCAAAATAGCCTTAGGATTAACAGTTTTTGCCGAATTAGTTTGTAGTTTATTACTCATACTTGGCTTATTTTCTCGCGTTAGCCTGTTTTTCTTGATGTTTTGTATGGGTTATATTTTCCTAGTAGTTTTCCCAATGTCTATTATAAATAAAGGACAAAACGGAACGGAATTTAATCCAGCTTTTGTTTATTTTACAATTTACTTGGGATTGTTTTTTACTGGTGTTGGTAAATACAGTTTAGACTCGAAACTTTTTAGTAAATAAAATGGGGTGGAATTTTAATTTAGATAGATGAATTAGACAGATATACAAGTTAGCTGATATACTTGAATCTCGCCTATGAAAACAAAGCATCAATTAAGAACTAAAATAGATATCATCATTGAACTTATAAATGATTGCAGAAAGTTAATGTATGATAGTCGTAAAATGTTATTAAATCACGAAGATGCAGAATGGAGAAATCTAATCTCTAAATCTGAATTAATAAGTTTTCAATCAATTCTTTCGCGTGATGAAATAATATTAAATAAAGAAAAACTAAAAGAATTAAGATATCAACATTATGTCCATAAAGATGAAGCTCCAAAATCCAATATATTTAACATTAGATTTTATTTTGAAAATCTATTAAAAATAACAGAATCAATTATTGCCATCTAGGACTAATTTGCCAATGAGTTTCCACTATATATATAGTAATTTTTCGATTTATTTCATTTATTTTCAGTATTTTAATTTATTTATAATCAAAGATAATACTTGAAATTTGTCTTATAAATTTTATCTAATTATTAAAACGTAAAAAAATGCAAGACAGAAAGATGTTATCAAGTATGTGGGAACTCTTGGAGATATCCGACATTTTAAAATTAAAGATCAAAAAGGCGACTTTGCCAGAATGGTTGGTGCTCCAACTGGTGACCATGTTCTAACAACTCAAGAGTTCGAAAGAACTCTTGAGAACATGAAAGAGTTTGGAGCTTGTGCCAAAGCTGATAAATCAGTTCTTACTGGTTTATAACAAATAATGAAACAAATGGCAGATAGTCAAGTAACTGGAAGATTAACTTCAATTATGAAGAAAATCATGGATTACAAAAATCGCAGTACATTGGATCTTCTTCTGACACATTTTCTTTCGCTCGTTCACAAAAATAATCACATTTTTTGCATTTATAAATATAAGCTTTAACTGATTTAGTCGGAAGGTTGCATAAACTGCATTTTAATCCTCTAATAGCCTCAACAATCGAAAATCCGGGCATCTTGCAACATGGACAAAGCGATTTTATATTTTTAACCAAATCAATGACGGCATTTTCAATCGCTTTTAGCCGAGTAGGGTTGTTCATTGCACGCATATCGGTTTCAATGTGTATACTTTTATTTCCCTTCAATAAATTTATTGCGGTTGATTTTAATTCTTCTTGAGATTCGAAATTTTTCCAGACTTTAATTTTTCCTGTTACAGTATTTGTTTTTATAATTACATTGTGGTCTGGAAACCCAATCCGCTCCGCAAATTCTATTAATTCACTGATGGTTGAAATCTCCTGATGGTTGAAATTTGTGGTCGTGGTTAAATGCCACCCCCTAATTTCGAGATTGTTTTTAGTGTCTATCAAAACAACGATTTCTTCATTAGCAGATATAAATGGACTTGAAGGATGTGAACCAAAAGATCCCTCACTTGCCAATACCAATGTTTCAGTAGATTTCTCAAGTGCAGCTAACGCCTTTGCTTTTACCGTTTCGATTGGAGTGTCTTTGCGTTCAATTTCTCCACTAAACGTGCCAAAATTATCGGTGTTTAAATCAGGAATTGTTTTGCAGTATACACTCAGTTCCTTCTCTAATATTGGTGCAATGACATTTTCTTTTTTGTGCATCGTTGCAACTATTAAAGTTCGCCCTTTAAATAGATCGTAGCCACCCTGTTTTAAGGTCTTCATAGTGTTTGAAGTTTGCAGGTTTTCGATTAAATTTCTGCTAAAACATTTTCTGAAAAATGCTCTGTTTTTGTTGTGTGTACCCACTCCATTCCTTTTTGGTATCTACTTATGTTATTTTCTGACGTAGGATCTATTACCAAAAGATAAATCCATTCATTATCCAATAAGTTTTTTAGATGATTGTTTTTTAGAAGAATTTCCTGAATATTTTCTTTAGGAGCTTGTATTAAAACAGATAGTCTTAACGGTTGATGGTACAACTTTTCGTCTGATTCGTTTACAGATTGCAAAGGTAGTCCTATTTTTAAATCACCACCATTGCCCTGCACTACACCAAATTTTCCAGTAATATTATGACTAATTTTAGATCCTCCACCAAATTTTTCGTTGTCAACTGTAGCAAAGTAGTAATGATTATTAATCCATTGGGTTACGACCATTGGGCCTTGCATTATTCCTTCTAGTGCTATTCCATTTTTATCTAGTTCCCAATTGTAGGAATGAAGAAAGCAATGCCCCTGCAAGTTTAAATTTTTGGTTAGAGTACGTGGTCCAATAATAAACCCTGCATTTTTTGCCAATCCCCATTCAGGTCTGGTTTCCGCCCAATTATTTGTTTTTTTGTGCACTTCAGAAATACTATTTTTAGTAATACCAAGTCTCTCTTTTGTAGCCGTTTCTTGTGCATTTCGTAAATCTTTTTTCAAACTTAATAACTGTTCAGTGTGCGAGTTCGGAAGAGTAGAATCAAACAACACAATTTCATCAGTAGTTGTATTGTGTTCCGCACCAAGAAACACAGTTGTCTCAGGAATGTTAATGCTGTGATTTTCTTTTAATGCATTTCTAACTGCAGGATGATTGGCTAATTTGGCAAGCATTCTCGCATTATGCCTTCCTGGACTTGCAGCACAAGCACCACAATCTAAGCTAGAGGCAAAAGGGTTGTTAGCTGAATGGCTGCCATGACCAACAAAAACTACCAAGGGAGCAAACTGTTTCCAACCCATAAGATCAAAAGCTGATTTTACAATTGCTGTTTTTTCTGTTAAAGGAATATCATTAGTATCCATCTCATTCGAATGACTATGACATATTTTAGGTTCAGAATTGTTCTCGTGCGAAAGTTGATTATTTCGTATTGGATTGTAAAGTGATTTTGGAAAAAGCGTTCTTGATAGTAGCGAAAAGCCATAAAAAACGCCAGAACCTTCTACATAACCAAAAGCAGATGGAAGCATATTTTTCATTCGTGTTAAAAAATATTGATTAAATTTTTTCCTCTCATTTCTCTTTTGAAAGCGGTCAAGTAGATGCTCTTTATTTTCTTGTGCTATTTCTGAAACTTGATAAGCAGAAGATACAATAGGAGGACATGATTTTCGTGAAATACCATCCTCCAAATTTTGATAGTCCATTGCAATTCCGAAAAATCCTGCATAGCCAAAAGTTTCATAATTCCCTTTGGATTCTACATTTCTTCTTATTAATTCTGAACGTGTATCTATACAAAATACCATTTGTGCGTCTGGCACTTTTTCGGTTTCTGATTTGGTATTTTTTTGAGTTTTTAAATCTGAAATCAATTTATTTTGCCAACTCTTTTCCCAAGCTTTCAAAAAATGGTATTGAAGTTTTGGGTTTGAATCAGAATTTGGATTTTGGTCACAGCTTTGAATTACTTGTATTTGAAAATGGTTAGCAAGCCATAAGCGAACAGCAAGGTAATCCTGTAAAGTGATACTAAATTTTTGTTGCCAATTTGAATTTGATTCTTCTCTGTGTTTAATATATCCTGTCCAGCCTGGCAAAGCGGCTAAATGATATTCCATTATTTCAATCTGTTCTTGTTCGGTATAGTTTTTTAAGATTTTATCCAGCACCTCAGAGCTCGTTTTCGGTAAATCTGCAAGTGAATTAATCTTCATTTCTTGATCATACATCGACAATATTCTCCATGAACTATAAAACCCATCTTCTTTAAAAGGCATTTCCCACTCTGCAAGTCCTTCATCCATAAATGCCATCAGCCATTTTACCATAATTCTGTCTAACTTAGCATTGGAATTTTGTTCATGCTTTTCTGGAAGAGAATCTAACTTGTCAAGATAATAACTTGGGGTTTCCTGAAAATTATTTTCGGTAAGTTGCTCTATCAATTCTTTTTCGTTTATTTCTCCCTCTTGCAAAGCTTTTCGGAAGGTAGCAGTTTCGGGAAAAACATTTCCACCCAATTTCATTTTTGCTTCCTGTACGGCTTTTTCAAAATGTTTGTTTTCAAACCCTGATAGTGGATTTGAGGTCACAAACGAATACAAGGGCCAAGTTGTCCCAATTACTTGAGAGGCTATTTGAATTTTTTTTTGGAAGTTTTCTAGTATCATTTGTTTGAAATTTTATAGGTAAGAATTGTTTTTTTATTGGGTTGAGATAAATTCAACAGTTTTACATACAGCCATGGTATTTTTTTATAAAGTCCCAATTTCATTATGAAAAAACCTAAAAGAAAGATAATACCAAATACAATTTGTAGGATTGAAATTGGCTGAGGAACAACCACCATTGGCATATCTTCCATTAAATGTGTAACACCATTATAGAGTGCGGCATACGCTGCTATCCCAATGATGAAAAGAAAAATGGGTACAATCGTTTTTTGAACTATTGATAAACTTTTTTCCTTCACGATATTGTAAGTAACCTGTCCTACTGTAATAGCAACAATTAGTGTTAGAAAAATGCTGCTATCATTCACATTTGTTTTACTAGTAAGCAGTGAGAATAAAATTGCCCCAGCACTACCAAATAATAGCACAACAAATGCCTGAAATGGCTTTATTTTAATTTTCTCTGGTATTTGAGGAGCTGTATGAGCAATTTCCTCTCCTGATGATAAAAACAAATAGGCTTTGTAAAAGCCGTGTAAGATTAAGTGAGCTACTGCAGCATTGAAGAAGCCCAAACCACATTGCATAATCATAAAGCCCATTTGAGCAATAGTAGAACAAGCGAGTTTCTGCTTCACATTTACTTGAAGTAATTTTGTGAACTGGGCAATAATAGCCGTTAGCCCTCCAATGATAAAAATTAATGTTAAGGTATTGGATGCAATTAAAATCCCAGATAATAAAGTAAGTAAAATGCCTGCACCATTTACAAAACCTGCGTGCATAAGAGCAGAGGCTGGTGTTGGAGCAGTCATAGCCGAAAGAAGCCAACGATGAAATGGGTATATAGCTGATTGTATAATTGCAGCCGTAATGATACAAAACGCAACAGGTATTAAAATAAAAGTGGGCGTTTTTTCTAAATTTAATACTAGTTCACTAATGGTAAATTGGCTGTTGTAAAAAGAAAGTAATACCACTCCAATACTCAAAAGAGTTGTACCTGAAATAAAATATTTTTGTGCTAATTTTGATGCTTCTCTGGCCTCACCCCAATCGGAATTCACCCCAATCAAACGAGCCATAAACAAGCCCATCAATAACCAAGAAATTAAAAAAGGAACAATGTGGTTGGACATCACAAAAACCATTACTGTCAGGGTAAAGCCAAAACTAAGTACTGTAAATTTTTGATGGTGTTTAAAGCCATTTAAATAACTATTTGAATAGCTACTTACAATAGCACTAAAAAAAGTTACTGTTATCCAGATGAGAAGTGTAAACCCATTTATTCGGAAAATATCATTGAAATTCCATTGTGTATTTTTAACCTGATGGTAAATAAGCAATCCTACTGCGCCAAAAAATAAAAACCATAATAGAGGGTTTGCCAATTTGGAAACCAAAGGAATTTTATATTCTTTACTTTTATTTGAATCGTTTTGAGTTATTTCTATATTTAATGTCATATTTAAGATTTTTAATAAGATTTTTTCAATAATTATTCAATCACTGACATTTTTATAACTCCGTCTATTTTTAGATTTTTACCACTATGCTTTAACTCCAACATAAAATCTTTGGTTCGTTTAATTGCATCCTCTAGTTCTTTAATTCGATTCCTTAACGGTGCTTCGTCGTATTTGTGATCTCTTTCCCAGTTTTTAAGTCCCTCTAATTTATGATAGTTAATTTTTTGATTGATGAGAGCGGTAATAAGATCAAAAGCCTGCGATGGTGTAAATTCTCCATCCAATAACTGAATCGTTTGTTTCTGATTTTCAATTTGAATATTTTTTTTAATTTCCATATTTGAGATTTTTATGATTTTAATTGCAAAGGTTGAAAAACTTAATTATAAATTTTTATTTATATTTGTAATGATTAACATAAAAAATATTTATGAACTATACTTTACATCAATTAAAGATATTCTTAGAAATAGCTGAAAATAAAAGTGTTACAAAGACAGCGGAGAAACTTTTCTTGACACAACCCGCAGTATCTATTCAGTTGAAAAACTTTCAAGATCAATTTTCCATTCCATTAACTGAAATAATAGGAAGAAGACTGTTTGTTACAGATTTTGGAATGGAGATAGCCGAAGCAGCACAAAAAATAATTGATGAGGTCGATACTATTAATTACAAAACTCTAGCTTACCAAGGTAAATTATCAGGAAAACTCAGAATCTCCGTAGCTTCAACAGGTAAATATGTTATGCCTTATCTTTTATCTAAATTTATGGCCGAATACGATGGGGTAGATTTGATAATGGATGTAACCAACAAAACCAAGGTAATAAGGAGCATGGAGCTCAATAATGTAGACTTTGCATTGGTTTCTGTTCTGCCAAAAAAGCTAGATGTATTTTCTATAGAACTAATGTTGAATCATCTTTTCTTGGTTGGTAGTAAAAAAATAAAAGTAAAAAAAACTTCAGTAGAAAAAATATTTTTTGAAAAATTGCCATTAATATATCGTGAAGAAGGCTCTGCAACACGAGACTCTATGGAACAATTTGTATCTAAAAATAACTATCAAGTGAGAAAGAAAATGGAACTTACATCAAACGAGGCTGTAAAACAAGCAGTAATTGCTGGTTTAGGTTTTTCTATTATGCCATTAATAGGAATAAGGAATGAATTGCAAAATAGGGAACTTGATATTATTCCAGCAAAAGGATTGCCTTTAATAACAAAATGGCAACTTATATGGTTAAAATCAAAGAAATTGTCACCCTGCGCTGTCGCTTATCTTGAATTTTTAAAGGAAAATAAAATAGCGCTTATCAATGAGCATTTTGCTTGGATAAATGAATACACTAGTTAAAAATGATGCAATAATTGTCAATTTAAAAACTATATAGATTGTTATGCGCAAAACCATTCCGTTATTCCATCCTTAAAGCACAGGTAATTTGAAATTTTATTTATTGCAGTAGTGGTTTCGCAAAATTGCGAATTTTGTAATAAACTCACGTTGGCGTTTAGCAAGAAATTTTATCTTAACAGAAAATAAACAATTCCGAACTTCCCGACCTGGCACGAAACGTTAGAACATTTCATTCCAACCAACCCCACAACCACAAGATTTCTAATACTCATAAGTAATTTTTCGACCACGTTTTTGTAAATAATGATGCCATAATAAAAATGTTGCCATCGAACGGTGTGGCGCCCATTTTTGAGTATAAATTTCCATTTCTAATTTGTCGTGAATATCAAACAATTCTTTGATTGTATTTACAACCGCAACATCTCCTAGTGGTATAATGTCCTTTTCTTGCAGGCTAAACATTAAATACACATCGATTGTCCAATTGCCTATTCCTTTTATTTTGATGAGTTCTTCTCTAACTTCTTGTGCTGTTTTGTTGGGTAAACTTTCTAAAATAATTTGTTTGTCTAGAATGGCTTCCGAAAGACATTTGATGTATTTTGTTTTTTGTCGGCTTACGCCACAATCTCTATAGCCTTCGTCAGGAAGTGATATTAAATTTTGAGGCTGAAAGTCTTGAACTTTGGCTCTTAATTTTAAATAAGCTGCTTTTGCCGAATCGATAGAAACTTGTTGTTCAAGAATTAATAATGCTAAAGTTTCAAATCCTTGTGGTCTCGATGGAATTACCGGAATTCCGTACTGTTCGATTATGGTTTTGAAAATTGAATCTTTTTCTGAGAGATAATTTATGGCTTGTTGCATGATTTATTTTTTTGGCCACTGATTAAACGGATTTACACTGACTTTTTTTACCGCTAATTCGCTAATTTTTATTACATAAATTAAAAAAAAATTAAAAGTTTTGTAACTATTAAACCTAATAAAATTTCAACACAAATTTCACAGATTAACACAAATTCAGAATGACAATAGAGTATGATTTTACAAAAAAATAAAATAAATTCACGGATAATTTGTGTTAATCTGTGAAATTTGTGTTTATTTTTTTAAATCCAACGTTAATTTTATTGTTACTGAATAGTCACAAAGTTTTTAACCTTTTTAAATTTTGAATGTTGAACAACGTTTCTTTTGAATGATACTGTTGATAATAGCCCAGATAGCAGTGAAAATCCTTTTGTCTTGTTTTTTGGAACGAGACAAAAGATTGTAACGAATAGCTGGAATAGCTCCTAGAAATAAAATCCGAACGATCCTTTTACAGTAAATCTTTTGGCTTCTGGAAGCTCTAAATAACTGGCTCTCCATGCAAAATCGATACGAAACACTTTGAAAATATTTCCTATTCCCGCATGGTATTCCCAGTAGCCATTTGTTGGCGCTTGATAGTTTAATCCGGAAGCGTTTATGGCTCTATTCTGGTCGGAAACATTTCCGTAAACTGCTTTTACACCTACTATTTCTCTCCAATTTAGTTTTTTCATAAATGGAATTCTAGAGAATATTCGCCCGTTGAAATGTTGTTCTAAATGCAATGAAGCATACTGATCTGTTACGAATTCGTAATAATTCATTAAATTATATGTATTGTCTATCACAAAATAAGATTGATTTCCTGGAACCACAGCAAGCAATCCTAATGGCACTGTCCCAAATACTTTTCCTACTTCGAATGTAGTAAACAATCGTCCCATTCCGCCCATATATATTGGTTGACGATAGTATAATTGCAGTTTTTGATACTCGAAATCACTATTAAAAACACCTTTGAAACCTTGACTATAATTTACAAATACTCGCGAATAATTATTGTCTACTTCTAATCGTTCGACACCGTAACCTACTGTTTTTCTATTGGGTGTAAAATCTATTCCTATTGTGGTTTCGGCTTGCTTAACATCGGCTTTTATTGTTCCAGTTGGGTTAGCAACACTTGGCAAGTCTGTGTAATAATCTAAACTAAATGTTGGCGATGCAGATCGTAAGGTTCTGTGTGAAAATCCTACTTGAAAGATTAAATCTTTTACAGGTTCTATCTCTGCTGAGAAAGAGCTTAAATTCACATTGGTTAATTTGCTATTATCACCACTTGCAAAAAATGAAGAAGAGGCAAAACTGCGTCCCAAAACATCGTTTGAAGTGGTTAAGCTTACTCCTATTTGCTCTACATCACGACGGTTTCCTCCAGAAAGTATAATTCGGTTTTTTTTGTCGATCATCCATTTTCCTGAAATCCCGTATTTGAATTTATCATCTTTAAATCCGTAGGCTGTATAAGCTTGTATTCGCCAAGGATCATTTGTTCCAAAATAAGTTCTTCCGCCTACTCTTAGTCTTTGCCCTTCTACATCATTATATCCAAATATGGAGAATATTGGGCCGTAATCTATAAATCCTTTGTTTATATAACCGCTTCCAAGTATGGAAACAATATTATACAATTGCTTAAATTTTTTGACCGTTTTTAGTGTGTCAAGCATTTTATAAACTCCAGCTTCGTCTTTATTTAAAGATTCTCCTCTATTTTCTTTCCAAAATTCATCAGATTTCGTGTAAACTGTTTGGTCATAATTATTTACATCCTCTTTATAAAATTTATCTGGTTTTACTTCGTTAAATTTATGATCACTGTATAAAGTAGTTCGTTTTCCGTAAACGCCTTTCGACTTTTCTTTTTTGTTTAATGCAAAATCTGACATCATGTGATCTCTTTTTAAAAGAAAAACAGAATCATTTAGTACATCAAATTCTTGTTCGATATAAATGTCTTTTACCCAGTTTATATTAGCACTTTTTGAAGCCGTAAGGTTTATTTTCTTGATAGCAAATGTGGTGTCATTTACCCAAAAATCACCTTTAAAAGTCAGTTCGTTTTTTCTTCGTGGATAAAACACAATATTATAACACCATTTTTTATCAATAAATGTACTGTCACTTAACACATAATTATAAGTATTAATCCCTGTTTTAGACAATGGGCTAACAAAGTTCTTATCGAAGAAATTAAGATAATTATTATAAATATCATATTCAGAATACAAATCTTTTATGAATGTATCTACACCATTTCCTTCACCAATTCCTGAATTTTTATTTGCTTTTAGAATCTCTTTTGTTTTTCCTGTTGTATTATCTCCGTAAACTTCTGATAATGATTCATTTATAAAAATCGGTAAATATGTTTTTCCTGTTATCCTTGATGTATCTACTTGTTTAAAAATAAATTCCAATCCTTTGAAAACCCTATTTTTCATAAAAGCGGAATCGATAGTATTCATATCAAACTCTACTTTCTCATATTTATTCATTTGATACTGCTTAAACTGATACAAACCATTCTTCCGTTTGCGTGCCCAAATTTTTCTAAGAATATCAAGTGCTGGATTATTCTTTTTAGATGTTTTTCCAGAAAATATCTTAACTTCTTCTAACGTATTTGCAGCTGCAAAAGAAATTTTCATATTATAATTTACCGCTTTCGTAAGAATAACCTCTTTAGCTTCAAAACCTACATAAGAAACCATTAAAATCTTCCTATCCGATTCAGATTCTAGATAAAATCTCCCATTTTCATCAGATGTTACACATTCTCTAGTTCCTTTAAAACAAACATTTGCATAAGGAACTGTTCCGTTCATATCGTCATATATAACGCCACTCACTTTAGTTTGTGCTATATTACTTATTGAAAGTAAAAAAAAGAAGATTATAAATATTTTTTTCATAAACCTAAGAAATAAAAAACTTCATCATTGACTGATGAAGTTTCAAATATAGTTATTTTATTAATTGACAAATAACAAATAATAATTGACCGTTATTTATACATTACTTTTTTAACCGCTTTTACAACATCTTGCGCATTAGGCAACCATTCTTTTAGTAAAGTTGGTGAATAGGGCGCAGGTGTATCGGCAGTAGTGATTCTTTGTATTGGCGCATCAAGGAAATCGAAAGCGCGTTCTTGAACGATATAAGTAATTTCCGAAGCAACAGAAGCAAAAGGCCAAGCTTCTTCAAGAACTACTAATCTATTTGTTTTTTTAACAGAAGTTAAGATTGTTTCATAATCCATTGGACGAACGGTACGCAAGTCGATAATTTCACATGAAATTCCTTCTTTTTCTAATTCGTCGGCAGCAATATGTGCTTCTTTTATGATTTTTCCAAAAGAAACAATGGTCACATCATTTCCTGCACGTTTTATATCGGCAACACCAAGCGGAATAATATAATCTCCTTCTGGCACTTCTCCCTTGTCTCCATACATTTGTTCAGATTCCATAAAAATAACTGGATCATTATCACGAATGGCTGCTTTTAGCAATCCTTTTGCATCATAAACCGTACTTGGAACAACAACTTTCAAACCTGGTGTATTTGCAAACCAGTTTTCGAATGCTTGTGAGTGTGTTGCTCCCAATTGTCCTGCCGAAGCAGTTGGTCCACGAAAAACCATTGGCATTGGAAATTGTCCTGCACTCATTTGACGCATTTTTGCTGCGTTATTTATAATTTGATCAATACCTACTAAAGAGAAATTGAAAGTCATATACTCAACAATAGGACGACAACCATTCATCGCAGATCCTACTGCAATACCTGCAAAACCAAGCTCTGCAATTGGCGTATCGATAACTCTTTTTGCTCCAAATTCGTCTAACATTCCTTTTGAAGCTTTATAAGCACCGTTATATTCGGCCACTTCTTCACCCATTAAGTAAACTGATTCGTCGCGACGCATTTCTTCACTCATCGCTTCACAAATGGCTTCTCTAAATTGTATCGTTCTCATATATTTTTTATGTATATCTGTAAAATTGAACAGCAAAAGTAAAAATTAAAAATCACATAAAAGCATAATTATCTATTGATACTTCAATTTATTAAAATAAACATTTCGAAAACGAAATAGTTTTTAAAAAATATTATGCATGCATAGTATATTATTTAAAATAATTATCTTATTTTTGTGTTTCAATTTAAGATACAGCATATGAAAATATTAGTTTGCATCAGTCACGTTCCTGATACTACTTCAAAGATTAATTTTACCAATGGTGATTCAGAATTCGATACCAATGGTGTACAATTTGTAATTAATCCAAATGACGAATTTGGTTTAACAAGAGCCATCTGGTTCCAAGAACAACAAGGCGCAAACGTAACTGTTGTAAATGTTGGTGGTCCAGATACAGAGCCTACTCTAAGAAAAGCATTAGCTATTGGCGCTAACGAAGCGATTCGTATTAATGCAAACCCAACCGATGGTTTTTTTGTAGCAAAACAACTAGCTGAAGTAATAAAGACTGGAGGCTATGACCTCGTAATAGCTGGCAAAGAATCATTAGATTACAATGGCGGAATGGTTCCCGGTATGATTGCTGGAATATTGGGTATGAACTTTGTAAATTCTTGTACTGAATTAACTATCGACGGAACTACTGCAAAAGCATCTCGCGAAATTGATGGTGGAAAAGAAATCGTTTCAACTACTTTACCATTAATTGTTGGTGGTCAAAAAGGATTAGTAGAAGAAAAAGATTTACGTATTCCGAACATGAGAGGAATTATGACTGCAAGAACTAAAGCATTAACAATTCTTGAACCTATTAGCGCAGCATCAGAAACTAAAGCAATTAAATTTGAAAAGCCCGCAGCAAAATCGGCTGTAAAATTAATAAGTGCTGATAACTTAGACGAATTAATCAACTTATTACACAACGAAGCCAAGGTGATTTAGGATTGTAGATTTTAGATTGCAGATTGCAGATTGCAGTGTGAAAATCTAAAATTAATCTTACTTCAAAAATCTAAAATCGTTAATCTAAAATCTAAAATTATTATGTCAATATTAATATACGCAGAATCATCAGAAGGAAAATTCAAGAAAGTAGCTTTCGAATTGGCCTCTTATGCTAAGAAAATTGCAGAAACAACTGGACAAACCGTTACAGCAATCACTGTAAACATGAATGATGTTTCAGAACTTGCAAAATACGGAGTAGATAAAGTGCTAAAAGTTACCAACGATAAATTGGCTAATTTTACAGCAAAAGCTTATGCAGACGCTATAAAACAAGCGGCTCAGAAAGAAAGTGTAAAATTAATCTTATTATCTTCATCGACAGACAGTTTATACCTTGCGCCATTAGTATCAGTTTCACTTGACGCAGGTTTTGCTTCAAATGTAACAGGATTACCAGTTAGCATGTCTCCTTTTCAGGTAAAAAGAACTGCTTTCTCTAACAAAGCTTTCAATATTACTGAAATAAATACCGATATAAAAGTATTGTGTTTGGGTAAAAATTCTTACGGAATTTTCGAAAATACGGGTTCAGCAACTGCCGAAGATTTTGCACCAAGTATTTCTGATGCCGATTTTGGTGTTAAAGTACAATCAGTAGAAAAAGGATCTGGAAAAGTAACCATTGCCGATGCTGACGTAGTAGTTTCAGGCGGACGCGGTCTTAAAGGTCCAGAAAATTGGGGATTAATCGAAGATTTAGCAGCTGTTCTTGGCGCTGCAACTGCTTGTTCTAAACCAGTTTCTGATTTAGGATGGAGGCCTCACAGTGAGCACGTTGGCCAAACAGGAAAACCAGTAGCAACAAATTTATATATTGCGGTAGGAATTTCTGGAGCGATACAGCATATTGCAGGAATCAATTCATCAAAAGTAAAAGTAGTTATCAATTCTGATGCTGATGCGCCTTTCTTCAAAGTTGCTGATTACGGAATTGTAGGCGATGCTTTCGATATTTTACCAAGATTAACCGAAAAATTAAAAGCTTTTAAAGCACAAAATAGCTAGTTTTCAATTAGAAAATTACAATCTGAAGAAACTATCTAATTATTTTATTAGGTAGTTTTTTCTTTTTAGAAGCAAAAGTTTTTTGTTACTTTGCAATACAAAATTTAGGTTTTTCAATAAACCTTTAAAAAAATAATAGCTTTTGATTTTATAAATCAAAAATCTAAAATCCAAAGATGAGTTTAGTAAAACTAACAATAAAAGGAATATCATACAGTCAGACACAAAACGGTGCTTATGCACTTATTTTGAACGAAGTAGACGGTGATCGAAAATTACCAATCGTAATTGGTGCTTTCGAAGCACAGTCAATCGCGATTGCGCTCGAAAAAGAAATAAAACCACCCCGCCCACTCACACACGATTTATTTAAAACCTTTGCCGATAGATTTGACATTGTAATAAAACAAGTTATTATTCATAAATTAGTAGATGGTGTTTTTTACTCGAGTATGATTTGCGAACGCGACAAAATTGAAGAAATTATCGACGCCAGAACTTCTGATGCGATTGCTTTGGCATTAAGGTTTAATGCACCCATTTTTACTTACAAAAACATATTGGACAAAGCTGGTATTTTCTTAAAAATAAATCCAGATTCAGAAAATCCAGAGCATGATTTAGATAGTGTACTTTCGTCGACTGAGCCATTTTTAGAAGAAAGTAATGATAGTAAAAATTTGTTTGCAAAACACAGTTTATCTGAACTTCATGAAATGTTAGAAGCTGCTGTAAATGATGAAGATTATGAAAAAGCAGCCAAAATAAGAGACGAAATCTCCAAAAGAGAAATATAATGTTGATTCGATTATTTGTGGATTTGGTTATTCGAATCAACAAATAACCGAATAACCAAATCCACAGTAATGAAGCAATACCTAGATTTAGTAAAACACGTTTTAGACAACGGAACACAAAAAGGAGACAGAACAGGAACAGGAACAAAAAGTGTTTTTGGTTACCAAATGCGTTTCGATCTTGCCGAAGGCTTTCCTATGGTTACAACAAAAAAGCTACATCTAAAATCTATTATTCATGAATTGCTTTGGTTCTTGAAAGGGGAAACAAATATTGCTTATTTACAAGAAAATGGCGTAAAAATCTGGGATGATTGGGCAAACGAAAATGGCGAATTAGGGCCTGTTTACGGACACCAATGGCGTAACTGGAATAGCGAAGAAATTGACCAAATTACCGAATTAATAGACACTCTAAAAACAAATCCAAACAGCCGTAGAATGCTTGTTTCTGCTTGGAATCCTTCAGTTTTGCCAGATACCGCAAAATCATTTGCAGAAAATGTTGCTAACGGAAAAGTAGCGTTACCACCTTGTCATGCTTTTTTTCAATTTTATGTTTCAGAAGGGAAATTATCCTGTCAGTTGTACCAGCGTAGTGCCGATATTTTCTTGGGAGTTCCTTTCAACATTGCTTCTTATGCGCTGTTTACGATGATGATTGCTCAAGTTTGCGATTTACAATTGGGAGAATTCATTCACACTTTTGGCGATGCACATATTTATAATAATCATTTCGAGCAAGTTGAATTGCAACTATCACGCGAACCAAAACCATTACCGAAAATGATTTTGAATCCTGAAGTAAAAAATATTTTAGATTTTAAATTTCAAGATTTTACACTTGAAGGTTACGAAGCACATGCACATATAAAAGGTGTAGTTGCTGTATAGAGAATTCCAAAATAAATTTTATCTTTAGCCATAATTTAAAATTATATGGAAAATTCTCAACACGAACAATACGAATATGCTAGACAACGTTTAGTACAAAAAAAACGATTGTATTATCATTTTGTTTTTTTTGTACTACTTAGTATATTTTCTATAATTATTAATAAATTATTGGGGGTTTATCCAGATACACATTGGTTTTTGTGGGTAATCACCATTTTAAGTTTCCTATTTGTTCTACATTTTATTCGCGTTTTTATTACTGATAGTTTTATGAACAAAAATTGGGAACGTACACAAATAGACAAACTGGTTGCCAAGCAAGAGCGAAAAATAGAGCAATTACAAAAAGATTTGGACCAAAATAACAATTAATGATTACAATTATTGCTGCTGCTGGCGAGAACAACGAATTAGGAAAAGACAATAAAATAATCTGGCACTTGCCCGATGATTTCAAAAGATTCAAAACCATAACTTCAGGTCATCATATAATTATGGGAAGAAAAACTTTTGAAAGTTTCCCTAAACCTTTACCCAACAGAACACATGTTATTATTACTCGAAACAAGAATTACAGTGTTCCTGATGGTTGTTTTGTAGTTGATTCTATCGAAAATGCTATAGCCATTTGCCCTAAAAACGAAACAATTTTTATTATTGGTGGTGGCGATATTTACAAGCAGTCTATAAATATAGCCCATTGTATCGAACTTACTCGTGTGCATAATACTTTTGATGCCGATGCTTTTTTCCCAACAATAGATTTAACAAAATGGAAGTTAGTTTCTTCTGAATTTCATAACAAGGATGAAAAACACTCATGTTCTTTTGACTTTGAAACTTATAGAATAATTTAGACAAAAAAAACACTTCAAAAGGAAGTGTTTTTTATACTAATAAATTGTCTTGATAAAAAAAATCTAATTCGACAGCCAAAATAAATTTTGTTTTTTATTGTTCAACTAAACTTATATTAAATCAATAAAAAAACGGAGAAAAATCTCTAAAGTTGTACCTCCAAATACCACTAAGAAAGTACGAAACTAAAATTTCCAAAAACAAATTTAACCAAAGAACGTTTGTGCACTTGAAAACTGCAATTGAAAAGAATCAATTGCCGATTTTGAATGAAGAAATATAACAAATTGTGCTGACTCATTATATTAATCTAAGATTATTAGATAAAAATCATCAAAAGAACTTTATTAGATTGTAAATTTAAAAAAACGCTTAAAACCTCACAATACCAGATATTTGGTATTTTTATATATAACCAATTTCAGTTAGAAAGGCGACTAAAAAGTTTAATTTACCGATGATTTACCATTTTATAAACATTCGGAATTTAGTTTTATATTTGCTGAAATATTTTTTATGTCTATTAGCACAAAACCTTACAAAGATTCTGAACTTGGAAAGAAAGAGCAGGTCGCAAAAATGTTTGATACCATTTCATCAAAATACGACAACCTAAATAGAGTTATCTCTTTTGGTGTTGATGTAAAATGGCGCAAAAAAATCTTGAAAATGATTGCTACTAAAAATCCAAATAACATCCTTGATATTGCCACTGGAACCGGAGACTTAGCGATATTATTGTCTAATACAAATGCTGAGAAAATCATAGGATTAGATATATCTGTAGGAATGCTCGAAGTGGGTAAACAAAAAATTGCGGACAGAAATTTATCTAATAAAATAGAGATGATCCTTGGAGATTCAGAAAAAATGCCATTTGATGATAATGCTTTTGATGCGATTACTGTTGCTTTTGGAATAAGAAATTTTGAAAACTTAGAAAAAGGACTAACTGAAATATTACGAGTGTTAAAACCAAATGGTATTTTTGTTATTTTAGAAACATCGGTTCCTGATAAATTCCCTTTCAAACAAGGTTATCGATTTTATACTAAAAACATTTTACCTATTATTGGCAAAATGTTTTCTAAAGACAAAGTAGCATATCAATATTTATCGGATTCTGCTTCTATTTTTCCTTATGGAGAAAAACTGAACAATATTTTACAAAAAACTGGGTTTATAGATGTAGTACATTTGCCACAAACATTTGGCGTTGCAACAATCTATTCAGCTTCTAAAAAATAATTATAAATTGACGATTCAAAATGAGTAAAAAACTCTTATTTATACTAATAATTATAACTTCAAACGTTAGTAACGCGCAAGTTTTTAGCAGAAGTATGTTTGCTAAAAATGCACTTTTAAATCTTGAAAATTTTGACAAACAAAGGGTTTATTTTGGTTTTTATCTAGGCTTTAATAATTATGATTTCAAAATTAACAAAAAATATGATGACGAAGATATAATCGTAGATAGCCAAACAGGTTTTAATGTGGGCATGATAGCCGACTTAAGGCTTACTGAATACATAAACCTTCGTTTCGAACCAGGTTTATCTTATGGTCAACGAAATTTACGTTTCCCTCATTTTACAGACAATGTTGATGCACTTCGTGAGGTAAAAACGACTAATATACATTTTCCTTTACTACTTAAGTTTTCATCAAAAAGAATTGGAAACGTTAGACCTTATGTAATTGGTGGTATTTCGTCGGACATGAACTTATCTAGCAATGCAGATTCACCAGATGACAATTCGAGTAATAGATTTAGAATGACTAAAAGTACAAGTAATTATGAAATGGGACTCGGAATAGATTTATATTTTGAATATTTTAAATTTTCTCCTTCAATTAGAGGAATATTTGGAATGAAAAACGAATTAATTTCAGATAAAGACCCAAATAGTCCTTGGACGGGAAATATAGACCAAATTAGAACTAGAGGGATTTTTATAAATTTTGCATTTCATTAATAACTTCTCATAAATTCACTTAGAACAATTGCCGTTGCCGTTGCAACATTAAGACTTTCTGTTAGTTGCAAGTTTCCAAAACGAGGAATAGTTATTTTTTGTTTTATTTGTTGCTCTATTATTTTAGAAATTCCGTTAGCTTCATTACCCAAAACTATAATTCCAGAAGTAGGCAATTGCATTTTATAGATATTCTGTCCATCCATAAAAGTTCCGAAAATCTCTGTTTCCGATTTTGCTAAATATAATTCTAAATCTATATAGGAAATATTAACTCTGGATACAGAGCCCATTGTAGCCTGTATTACTTTAGGATTGTAGACATCCACAGTTTGCTCAGAACATATAATTTGAGAAATCCCATACCAATCGCACAATCTTATTATTGTTCCTAAATTTCCTGGATCACGAATATCGTCTAGTGCTACAATTAATCCCTCTTTTTCAATATCTTTTTCTTGTGGAATCCTAAAAATCGCCAAACAATCGTTTGCGGTAGTTAATGCTGTAATTTTTTTTAAATCAGAATCTGATATAATTGATTTTTTTGATTCTGAAACCTCTAAAAACATTGGTCTAGTGGTATATAAATTTACTAATTCGAAATTAGACTGTAATAATTCTTCAACTACTTTTGCTCCTTCTGCAATAAATAATTGGTGCTGTTTTCGATATTTTTTTTGAACTAAACTCGTTATAAGTTTTATTTGGTTTTTACTAACCATAAAAAGTGTATTTTTGAACTAAATTTTAGAATCGTTTGAACAATATTAATACAAAAATATCATTATTTATTCTAATTTCGGTACTTATTACTGCTTGCGATGTAGTAAAAAAAGTTCCGAATAAAAAACACTTACTAATTAAAAATGAAATTTTAGTAAATGGAAAGAAAAACTCTGAAGATGTTATTATATCTCAACTAGTACAACAACCCAACACTTCTCTTCTTGGGTACAAACTTAGGCTAAACATGTATAATTTAGCCATAAATAATCCTGATTCTATTTTTAAAGCAAAATATATTGCCAATCCAGAAAAATATAAACGACAAGCAAAATGGCTTTCAAAAAAACAAGTTGATCGATTAGGTCAGTCCTTTTGGTATTCTGGATGGCATAGTTTTTTAAAACGGACTGGCGAGCCACCTGTTATAATAGACACATTAAAAACGAAAAGATCTATAAAACGATTGAAAGCATACTATTTCAACCATGGTTATTTTGACACCGAGACTAAGTTTAAAGCAACTTATTTAGAAAAAAAACGAGGTGAAATAAGTTATACTGTAACAACAGGAAAACCAACATTCTTAGACACTATTTCATATGATATTGAAACTCCAGCCCTAGATTCTTTATATACGTTTTCTAAATCTAAATCATTTATAAAACAAGGACAACAATACAAATTAGATGATTTTAACAATGAACGTTCTAGAATTACATCAAATTTTAGGAATCATGGTGTGTACTATTTTCAGCAACAGAGTATTAGTTATGTAATTGATACTACTAGTAAAAAAGCACCTGTGAAACTTATAATTACTAATCAAGCAACAAAATTTGGAGATTCAGTAAAAAGCAAACCATATAAGATTTATAAAATGGGTGCTGTTAATATTTTTACAACTGATTTAGATAACAAAAATCACGAAAAAATTGCCGACAGTACAATTTACAAAAATTTTAATCTTTATAGTACAAATAAATTACGATACCGTTCTAAAGCTATTACCGATGCTATTTTTATTCAAAAAGACAGCTTGTATAGTGATGATAATAGAACATTAACTTTACGCTCTTTAAGCAACTTAAAAGTTTTTAATTATCCTAGCATTCAGTTTGTAGAAGATACCATAACCCAAACTCTAAAAACAAACATCTATTTAACTTCAAAACCAAAGTATAATCTTAAACCAAGTTTAGATGTAACACATTCCAATATTCAAGATATAGGTATTTCAGGAGTTACATCATTGTCAATTCGAAATATTTTTAGAGGGGCAGAAATATTAGAATTAGGGTTAAGAGGAAACATAGGATCTTCTAAAGGATCATCTAGTCCCGAAAATAAATTTTTCGATATTTTAGAAATTGGAGCCGACATGCGATTAAGTTTTCCAAGATTGATTCTCCCGTTTAAAACCGAGAGAATTATTCCAAAAAGCATGTTCCCTTCTAGTTTAATTAGCGCAGGATTTGCAAAACAGAAAAACATAGGATTAGACAAAGAAAGTTTTACAGCAGCCATAAATTATAATTGGATTCCAAAAAAAAATGTATCTGCAAAATTTGATTTAGTTAATCTTCAGTATATAAAAAATATTAATATCAATAACTATTTTAATGTTTACGGATCTTCTTATAATAAACTAAATAATTTGGCTCGTATTTATGGAGTTATTAATTCCGAAAACAATTTAGGAATTGCCGATGGAAGTGCTGATGCATTTATTAACAATACCTTAAATAATGCATACCCATTACTAACAGTTTCAAATCCAGACTACAAAACCATAAAAAGTATTAAAGAGAGAAAAGATAGACTAACTGAAAATAACTTAATATTTGCAGGTAATTTTAGTTACTCAAAAGATTCAAAAACAGATTTTTTTGACAAAGAATTTTATAGCTTTAGAGGTAAAATTGAAGCGGCTGGTAATATATTATCACTAGTTGCAAACCTTTCCAAACAACCCAGAAATAGTGATGGAACAAGAAGTATATTTGGTTTAGAATATTCTCAGTATGCAAAAGCTGAATTTGATTTTGTAAAAAATTGGGATTTAACAAACGGAAAAACTGTTGCTGTGAGAAGTTTTTTTGGAATTGCAATTCCATATGGTAACTCTAAATCTATTCCTTTCTCTAGAAGTTATTTTGCAGGAGGTTCTAATGATAATCGAGCATGGCAATCATATGGCTTAGGACCTGGAAGCTCTCTAGAATCATATGATTTTAATGAAGCAAATATGAAAATTGCATTTAATGCTGAATTTAGATACAAAATATTTGGAAATCTAAACGGTGCTTTTTTTGCAGATTGTGGTAATATTTGGAATGTATTTGACAACGAACAAGATGAGGCTAAAGTATTTTCGGGAATATCTTCTTTAAAAAACTTGGCATTAGGTACTGGACTAGGTCTAAGATATGACTTTAAATTCTTTTTAGCAAGACTAGACTTTGGTTTTAAAACCTATAATCCTGCAAAAGATGAAAACGAAAAATGGTTTAAAGAATTAAATTTAAGCAAAGCTGTTCCAAATATTGGTATAAATTATCCTTTCTAAAAGTTAAATTAGTAATTTTGTAAACATTAAAATTAAAAAAATGACACATAATATAAAATCAGGTGTAGCTACAGGTGATCAGGTTAAGGAAATTTTTAATTATGCGAAGCAAAAAGGATTTGCATTACCAGCGGTAAACGTAATAGGTTCAGACACTATAAATTGTGTAATAGAAACTGCGGCAAAACTAAACGCTCCTGTAATTATTCAGTTTTCAAATGGAGGAGCGCAATTTAATGCTGGAAAAGGGCTGTCTAACACTAACGAACGATCTGCGATAGCTGGAGCTATAGCTGGAGCAAAACACATACATACTCTTGCAGAATCTTATGGCGCAACCGTAATTTTGCACACAGATCATTGTGCTAAAAAACTTTTACCTTGGATTGACGGTTTACTTGATGCTTCTGAAAAACATTTTTCAGAAACTGGAAAACCATTATATTCTTCACATATGATTGATTTATCTGAAGAACCCATTGAAGAAAACATCGAGATCTGCAAACAATATTTAACTCGTATGAGTAAAATGGATATGACTCTTGAAATTGAACTAGGAATAACCGGCGGAGAAGAAGATGGTGTAGACAATTCTGATGTAGACAGTTCAAAATTATACACACAACCTGAAGAAGTAGCATACGCGTACGAGGAACTAATGAAAATATCACCTCGTTTTACAATTGCGGCAGCTTTTGGAAATGTACATGGAGTCTACAAACCTGGAAATGTAAAACTTACTCCAAAAATCCTAAAAAATTCTCAAGATTATGTTCAAAATAAATTTAAAACAAGCCATAATCCAGTAGATTTTGTTTTCCACGGCGGATCAGGTTCAACATTAGAAGAAATAAGGGAAGCAATAGGTTATGGTGTTATAAAAATGAATATTGATACCGATTTACAATTTGCTTTTACCGAAGGAATTCGTGACTATATGGTAAAAAACATAGATTATCTAAAAACCCAAATAGGCAGTCCGGACGGATTTGATTCACCTAACAAGAAACACTACGATCCAAGAAAATGGCTTCGTGAAGGCGAAATAACGTTCAATACAAGATTAGAGCAGGCATTTGCCGATTTAAATAATATTAACACACTATAAATACGATTTAGGAATTATTTCTAAAATCTGAAATCTGAAATTAATATGAGTTGGTTTAAAAGAAAAGAAAAAGGGATTACTACAGCTACTGAAGACAAAATGGATGTGCCTAAAGGGCTATGGTACAAATCTCCCACAGGAAAAATTGTTGATGCCGATGAGCTAGCAAGAAATCTTTGGGTTAGCCCAGAAGATGATTTCCATGTCCGCATAGGTAGTGCTGAATATTTTCAGATATTATATGACAACAACGAATTTACAGAACTTGATCCCAATATAACTTCCAAAGATCCTTTAGGATTTGTTGATACAAAAAAATATTCAGACCGTTTAGTAGATGCTATGAGTAAAACTAAACTAAAAGATGCCGTACGTACAGCTGTAGGAAAATCTAAAGGACGTGATCTAGTAGTTTGTTGTATGGATTTTGCCTTTATTGGTGGTTCGATGGGTGCTGTTGTAGGAGAAAAAATTGCTCGCGGAATAGACTATTCTATTAAAAATAATATTCCATTTGTTATGATCTCTAAATCAGGAGGAGCGCGTATGATGGAAGCCGCATATTCACTAATGCAATTAGCAAAAACCTCAGCAAAATTAGCACAACTTGCCGAAGCGAAAATTCCGTACATCTCATTGTGTACAGATCCTACAACTGGAGGAACAACTGCTTCATATGCAATGCTTGGAGATGTAAATATTTCTGAACCTGGTGCATTAATTGGCTTCGCAGGACCTCGCGTTGTAAAAGACACGACAGGGAAAGACTTACCGGAAGGATTTCAAACAGCAGAATTTGTCTTAGAACATGGCTTCTTAGATTTTATAACCCCAAGAAAAGAACTAAAAGACAAAATAAATTTATATTTAGATTTAATTTTGAATACAGAAGTTAGATAAGTTTATTTTAAAAATACTGAAAACAAAAAAGCACTCAAATGAGTGCTTTTTTATTGATATCTAAACTACTACTATTACATTCCACTTCTGATTGCCTCAACAGGATCTAATTTTGAAGCCATGTATGCAGGAATAATTCCAGCAATAATTCCTATAAAAACTGAAACTCCAGCTCCAAAAAGGACATTACCAATACCTAGAAAAAACTCAAAATCTAAAACATTGGTTAAAACATAAGATATTATCCAAACAAAAAATACTCCTATAATACCTCCAAATAAGCACAGAATAACAGACTCAAATAAAAATTGAAATAAAATAAATTTATTCTTAGCTCCTAATGATTTTTGTATACCTATTAAGTTTGTACGCTCTTTTACAGAAACAAACATAATATTTGCAATACCAAATCCGCCGACAAGGAGCGAAAACAAACTTATAAATATTCCACCACCTTTTAGCTGTCCTACTATTCCATCCAATAAATCCGTAAAGCCAGAAAGCACATTAATAAAAAAATTATCTATTTCTCCTGTTTTAACCCCTCTCAAATTTCTTAACTTCTGTGTGATTTCAGCCTTAAACTCATTAATATCAACTCCTTCTCTTGGTTTCATAAGTATTACTGGAGTTAAAAAATCTGCATTATCACCATATTTTTTTCTCAAATAATTTGAAGGTAAATAAACAGATGTATCATCACTATCACCAAAAAGTCCTGCACCTTGTTTCTTTAAAACCCCAATAACTGTGAAATTTTGTCCATACATTCGTATCTTTTTACCTATTGGATCAATATTGTCAAAAAGGTTTTTAGCAACTTCATTCCCTAAAACAGTTAGTAAAGATCCTGAATTTGACTCGGATTCATTATAAAATCTACCAGATTTAAAATCTAATTTTTGGATATCGTCAAACTCATCTGAAACTGGAACTACATTTATATTACTAACTGTATTTCCTTCATATTTTAAAGTTTCTGGTTTCGTGAAAAATTGAAAACATACATTTTCAGCTCCTTTTACATTATATTTTAAATATTGATATTCCTCATATGTAACATCTGGGAATTGTTGTCTTTTCCATTTTGGGATTTCAGATGGTCCAAATGAAAATTTCATTAAATAAATAGTATTTTTGTCAAGTGTACTCAAATCTTTTTTAATCTTTCTATCCAAAGAATCGACAGCCGTTAACACTGCAATAATAGAAAAAATTCCAATTGTAACCCCCAAGAGTGAAAGCAATGTGCGTAGCTTGTTATTTCGCAAGGCATTAATAGCAAACCCAAAACTCTCTTTCAATAATCGAATATATACTACCATCTACATTTAATTTTCTACATATAAGTATGATTTACAAATAGAATGTTACAAAATTTATTAATTTAGTTCTTATAATCGTTAAAATTAGATTTTAAAATTATAATAAGAAAAAATAAAAAAACCTGTTCTAAAAAGTTTAGAACAGGTTTTTTTCAGATTGTTAAGAATATTAATTTAAATAATAAATATATCCAAAATTCAACCAAATATTCCAATCATTAGATTTATTTTCTTTATAAACTGCAGGGTTAGGATTTAAACCATCTACCCAATTTGAAAAATAGTATTGCACACGCAAATCTAATATTAAATCCGATAACGGAGTCAATTTATATCGAGTTCCAACACTTGAAACAACAGACCAAGTACTCCCACTTTCGTTAGAAAAACCATGCTTCTGACCATCAGATGGAGCCCAATATTTAGGATGGACATTTATTGCATTCAAATTTCCTAAAGTTGAATGAACTTCCGGATTAAAAAAACTAAAATGAGCCCCTAAGCTAAAAAAAGGAGCAAAACTACCTGTGGTAGCTGTAAAATCTCTAATGCTCCAAGGATAGTATTCTAGTTGCATACCAATATCTGTAACAGAAGTACTACCTTCCATTGATTTTAGTTGTTTTGCATTATTTGGAACACCAGGTGCTTGATCAGGTTTATTAACTTTTTCATCTGTAACCCATTCCCCAAACATATTAAGTTTTGTCTTATTATAAGACAGTTCAGTTCTAAGCTTAAAGTGGTCATTAAAATAAGTTTCTGGGGTATAACAATTACAATCAGCTCTATATGAAAAATTCAGGTAATGAACCAAACCTATACCAATTCCCGTATTTCCAGCATTTGTTTGAAAATCATGCCGCTCTCCATAATCAGATTGAAATGCTACAGGTCCTGCAATTACTCCCACTTCGTGAGAAAAACCAAACTGTGCTTGTATCGAACTAATTGATCCTATCAAGAATAAAAAGATTAAGCTAAAATATTTGGGCATGATTAAAAGATTTTATTCATTATATGACAAATATATAAAAACATCAAACATTTCAAAAAAAAAAGATACTTTTTTTATATATTAAATACAAATGAGAGTTTAATATAAAATTAGTTGGCTATATTTTTATAAACTGTATATTTGCTATTCGTAACGAAAACGTTTTTTCAAACGTTAATAATCTATAAATCATGTCACAAAGTATTGACGCTTTCATCGAAGCAGTAGGTAAAAGAAACCCAAATGAGCCTGAATTTATGCAGGCAGTTAAAGAAGTTGCTGAAACAGTAATTCCTTTTATAGAAAAAAATAAAAAATACGAAGGCAAGATGCTTTTGGAAAGAATGGTCGAAGCAGAACGTGTTATTATGTTTAGAGTAGTTTGGCTAGATGATGCTGGAAAAACTCAAGTAAATCGTGGTTACCGTATTCAGATGAGTTCTGCTATTGGACCATACAAAGGAGGAATTCGTTTTCACCCTTCTGTAAATTTAAGTATTCTTAAATTTTTGGCTTTCGAACAAACATTCAAAAACAGTTTGACTACTTTACCAATGGGTGGAGGAAAAGGTGGAGCTGATTTTGACCCAAAAGGAAAATCAGATAACGAAATCATGAAATTTTGTCAAGCTTTTATGACAGAATTGTGCAAGCATATTGGAGGAAACACGGATGTTCCTGCTGGAGATATTGGTGTTGGAGGAAGAGAAGTTGGCTATATGTTTGGTCAATACAAAAGAATTAGAAACGAATTTACAGGAGTTTTAACTGGTAAAGGAATTTCTTTTGGAGGTTCATTAATTCGTCCGGAAGCAACTGGATATGGAGATGTGTACTTTGCACAAAGTATGTTAGCTTCAAAAGGGCAAAGTTTTACTGGTAAAACTGTAGTAGTATCTGGTTCAGGAAATGTAGCACAATACGCTGCTGAAAAAGCAACACAATTAGGCGGTAAAGTTGTAACTTTGTCTGATTCTGCTGGATATATTTATGATGCTGACGGAATTGATGCTGAGAAATTAGCTCATGTAATGGAAATTAAAAATGTAAATTACGGAAGAATTAGCGATTATTTGAAAAAATATCCAAACGCAAAATTTGTTGCAGGAAAACGTCCATGGGAAGTGAAATGTGACATTGCTTTGCCTTGCGCTACTCAAAATGAATTAGATGAGGCCGAAGCAAAACAATTAGTTGCAAACGGATGTATTTGTGTGGCTGAAGGAGCAAACATGCCTTCTACACCAGAAGCAGTAACTGTTTTTCAAAAAGCGAAAATATTATTTGCTCCAGGAAAAGCATCTAATGCAGGTGGAGTTGCTACTTCAGGATTAGAAATGTCTCAAAACTCGTTGAGATTAAGTTGGACTTCCGAAGAAGTTGATGAAAGATTGAAAAATATCATGTTAGCGATTCACGCTTCTTGTGTTGAATATGGTGCTGACGGGACAGGTTATGTTGACTACGTAAAAGGCGCAAACATCGCTGGTTTCGTAAAAGTAGCTGATGCAATGTTAGGCCAAGGAGTAGTTTAATTCCTTAAACTTTATAATAAATATGAAAGTGTTCACTAAGGTGGACACTTTTTTTATATACAAGTATATTAAAACCAAAATAAAATCGTTTTTATTCTATATTTGTAATTGATAAATACAATCAGATGAAAAACGTCTTTCTATATATACTCTTATTATTAACTACATTTTCTGGATTTTCCCAAGATAGCAAATTATGGAAAGGCTACTTCTCTTATAATGCTATAAAAGATATCTCTCAAAGTACAATTCAAGTTTTTTCGGCAGCTGAAAATGCTTATTTCAAAAAAAATATTAATAATAATGAGACTTCAAAAGTATCTACAATAGAAGGACTATCTGGACAAGACATCTCTCAAATTTACCATAGCGAAACCTACAAAAAAACACTCATAGGTCATACTGATGGATTAATAATTATTGTCAATGATATTGACGGAAGTATACTCAATATAGTAGATATATTAAACAAACCATCGGTTCCCCCCAACAAAAAAAGAATAAACCATTTTATGGAACATGATGGCAAAATTTATGTTTCAACAGATTTTGGTATTTCTGTATATGATTTAAATCTTTCAGAATTTGGCGATACTTATTTTATTGGATCTGGAGGTTCAAATGTAGAGATTCTACAAACCACCGTTTACAATGGATTTATTTATGCCGTTGCTAATGGTTATGGACTTCTAAAAGCGTCTATTACAAACACAAACCTAATTGATTTTAGCCAATGGACAAATATTTCATCTGGAAATTGGGCAAGTATCGAAGCTACAAATACACAATTAGTGGCCGTAAGTTTAAATGGATCTCTTTATAAATTAGTCAATGACAACCCTGTACTTATCACAAATTATCCTCAAATTTCTTTAGACACAAGATATAATGACACCCATTTAATTATTACAACTCAAAACAATATCTATATCTATAATGATTTATTGTCGGAAATTTTACACATAACAAATATACCAAACATAACAGTAGACTTTACTTGTGCAACAATTATAAATGATAAAATTTATATAGGAACAAAAGACAATGGAGTTTTTGTAACATCATTAAATAACCCCACCATATTTGAAAATATTACCCCAAATGGTCCAGACAAAAATAAACTCTTCGCAATACAAACATTTTCAAACGGATTATGGGCTGTGTATGGTGATTATAGTATTTTTTACGATCCGTTTCCTTTAGATTCTTATGGGATTAGCAAATATGATTCTAATAATTCGTGGACATCAACTCCTTACCAAAATTTATTTGGAGCAAAATCAATTAGCCGTGTTATAGTAAATCCTAAAAATGAAAATCAAGTTTATTTTAGCTCTTATTTTTCTGGTTTGTTAAAATTTGAAAATAATATTCCTTCTACAACATTTAATACCTCAAATAGTAGTTTACAAGCAATTGTAGGGCCAGCATACGAAGACATCAGAACAAACGGCACTGCTTTCGACAAAGAAGGAAACTTATGGGTAACAAACTCATTAGTGAGCAAAGGACTTCATGTTCTAAAAACTGATGGGCAGTGGCAAGGATTCCCATTAACAAGTCTTATTGCGCCACTTCAAACAGCTTATGGAAGAATTGCTATCGATAAAAACGGAACGAAATGGGTTTGTGCTTTTTATGAAGGATTAGTAGGTTTTAACGAAAAATATGGCAACAAATGCATTACAATAAAAGAAGGACAAGACGAAGGAAATCTTCCAACATATGATGTGAGAGCTGTTGCAGTAGACAACAAGAACAAACTCTGGATTGGAACAGCCTCTGGGCTAAGAATATTACAAAATGTAGATTCATTTTTAACACAAAATAGCCTAACTACAAATTCTATTATTATTCTCGAAGACAATTTAGCACAAGAGCTTCTTTATGAACAATTCATTACCGACATCGTAGTAGACGGAGCAAATAACAAATGGATAGGAACAGCAGGTGCTGGTGTATTTTACTTATCCTCAGACGGGCAAAAAACATTCAATATATTTACCAAAGAGAATTCTCCTCTACCAAGTAATATAATAACCGATATTGATATTAATATCTTAACTGGAGAAGTATTTATAGCAACAGAAAAAGGAATGGTTTCCTTCAAAGGAATTGCTACAACTGGCGCAGAGAACTTCGAAAATGTAATCGTTTATCCAAATCCTGTAAGGCCAGAATACAACGGAAGCGTATTTATAACCGGACTCATGGACAAAGCCAATGTAAAAATCACCGATATTGAAGGAAACCTCGTTCACGAGGGAACCTCCGAAGGAGGAACTATGATTTGGGATACTAAAGCAATTGGAAAGCACAAAGTAGCGTCAGGCGTTTACATGCTTTTTCTCTCTTCCGATGATGGCGCCGAAACCAAAGTAAAAAAAGTAATGATTGTCAGGTAAAACACATGCAAATTAAAACCAAAGCCATCGTAATTTCTTCTATCAAATACCAAGAAAAAAGTTTGATAGTCAAATGTTTCACGCTTTCCGATGGCCTAAAATCGTATTTTGTTCGTGATGCTTTTTCATCTAGAAAATCAAATCAAAAAATTGCTTATTTTCAGCCATTAACAATTCTGGAAATAGAAGCCGTTCACAAAAACAAAGGCACTTTAGAGAATTTTAAAGAAATAAAAATTGCAACCCCATTTCATTCCATACATTCCGATGTCGTAAAAAGCACTATCGTGATGTTTATTTCCGAAATTCTACACCATTCCATTCACGAAGAAGAAAAAAACGAAGCTTTTTTTACCTTTCTAGAAACCGCTTTACATTGGTTAGACAACCATGACGAGATTGCCAATTTTCATCTCATTTTACTCTTAGAAACCACAAAATATCTAGGCTTTTATCCAGACATTTCAAACTCCGAATACAAATTTTTCGAAATGACCGAAGGTGTTTTTTCGCCTTTTCATGCTATTAGTTCGCTCACGGAACACGAGACTAATTTATTCAAAAAACTCATCGATTTAAAGTTTGACAACGATCAAAAATCTTTTCACATCATCGAACGCCAAATTTTATTAAAAATCCTCATTGATTATTACAGTTTTCATCTCGACGGCTTCAAAAAACCAAAATCATTAGACGTTCTAAAAGAAGTTTTCTCTTAACTTATTATCACACTGAGCTTGTCGAAGTATGGCGTGACCCGAAAAGGGTCGGGCTTTCCATTACAAGTCCTCGCACTTCCTTCGTCAGGCTGTGGGCTTTCCATTTCAATCCTTCACGCAAAGCACAAACTTTCAACTTTCGACTTTCGACTTTCGACTTAATTTCTTACTTTCGCACCACGATTTAAGAAAAGGACAAAATGAGCACTAAATTCACTGAATACAAAGGACTTAATCTACCAACGGTAGCATCAGAAATCCTTGATTTTTGGAAAAAAGAAAACATCTTCGAAAAGAGTGTCACCACTCGCGAAGGCAATACGCCATTCGTATTTTTCGAAGGACCACCATCTGCAAACGGATTACCTGGAATTCACCACGTCATGGCACGTGCTATCAAAGATATTTTTTGTCGATACAAAACCCAAAAAGGCTTTCAAGTAAAACGCAAAGCGGGCTGGGACACGCACGGTTTGCCAGTAGAATTAGGAACCGAAAAAGAACTTGGAATCACTAAAGAAGATATAGGAAAAACCATTTCCATCGAAGAATATAACGAAGCCTGCAAAAAAACAGTGATGCGTTATACGGATGTATGGAATGATTTGACAGAAAAAATGGGCTACTGGGTCGATATGCAAGATCCGTATGTAACCTACAAACCCAAATACATGGAATCTGTTTGGTGGATTCTAAAACAAATCTATAACAAAGATTTGATGTACAAAGGTTATACTATTCAGCCTTATTCGCCAAAAGCAGGAACAGGATTATCATCTCACGAAGTAAACCAACCTGGAAGTTACCGCGATGTAACAGACACAACGGTTGTAGCACAATTTAAAGCATTAAACGAAAGTTTACCTTCTTTTTTACAAAATTTTGGAAACTTATACATCCTTGCTTGGACCACAACTCCTTGGACTTTGCCTTCTAACACAGCATTAACAGTTGGTCCAAAAATCGATTACGTTTTAGTTGAAACTTTCAATCAATATACTTTCAGACCTGTAAAAATAATTTTGGCTAAAAACTTGGTTGGAAAACAATTCGCAAAAGGATTTTTTGAGTCAAATGAAGCTTCAGATTTTGAAAACTTCAAAGAAGGCGATAAAAAAATCCCATATCAAATCTTGACCGAATGTAAGGGTTCCGATTTAGTAGGAATTCGTTATGAGCAACTAATGCCTTTGGCTTTGCCATACCAAAATCCAGAAAATGCTTTTAGAGTAATTGCTGGTGATTTTGTAACTACCGAAGACGGAACAGGAATTGTACACACCGCTCCCACTTTTGGTGCTGATGATGCTAAAGTGGCTAAAGAAGCAACGCCTGAAGTACCTCCGATGTTAGTTCTTGACGAAAACGGAAATCCTGTACCATTAGTTAATTTACAAGGTAAATTCATCGATGGTTTGGGAACATATTCTGGAAAATATGTCAAAAACGAATATTATACCGATGAAACAGCGCCAGAACGTTCTGCTGATGTGGAAATTGCTATTCAATTAAAAGAAGAAAACAAAGCATTTAAAGTAGAAAAATACGTGCACAGTTACCCACATTGTTGGAGAACTGACACACCAATTTTATATTATCCGTTAGATTCTTGGTTTATAAAAATCACGGAAGTTAGAGATAGAATGTTCGACCTCAACGAAACCATCAACTGGAAACCAAAAGCAACTGGCGAAGGTCGTTTTGGGAATTGGTTAAAAAATGCCAATGATTGGAATCTTTCACGCTCTCGTTTTTGGGGAATTCCGTTGCCAATTTGGAGAAACGAAGAAGGAACTGAAGAAATTTTAATTGGTTCGGTTGAAGAACTATACAACGAAATAGAAAAATCTATCGCTGCAGGTTTTCAATCAGCAAATCCTTTCAAAGGTTTTGAAATTGGAAATATGGAAGAATCAAACTATGATTTAATCGATTTACATAAAAATGTAGTCGATAAAATCACGTTGGTTTCTGCCTTAGGAAAACCTATGAAACGCGAAAGTGATTTGATAGATGTTTGGTTCGATTCAGGTTCTATGCCTTATGCGCAATGGCATTATCCTTTCGAAAATAAAGACAAAATAGACGAAAATAAAGATTTTCCAGCGGACTTTATTGCCGAAGGTGTCGACCAAACTCGTGGTTGGTTTTATACTTTGCACGCTATTGGAACTTTAGTTTTTGATAAAGTAGCCTATAAAAATGTAGTTTCTAACGGATTGGTTTTGGACAAAAACGGACAAAAAATGTCTAAACGTCTAGGAAATGCCGCAGATCCTTTCGAAACTTTGTCAGAATACGGTCCAGATGCTACACGCTGGTACATGATTTCGAACGCAAATCCTTGGGATAATTTGAAATTTGATTTAGAAGGTATTGCAGAAGTGCGTCGTAAATTCTTCGGAACTTTATACAATACCTACTCTTTCTTTGCTTTATATGCTAATATTGATGGGTTTAAATATGCCGAAGCAGAAATCCCATTAAACGAAAGACCAGAGATAGATCGTTGGATTTTATCGGAACTAAATACACTTATAAAAGTCGTTGACGACGCTTATGCTGACTACGAACCAACGAAAGCGGCTCGTGCTATTTCAGATTTTGTTCAAGAAAATTTAAGTAACTGGTATGTAAGATTGTGCAGAAGACGCTTCTGGAAAGGCGATTATGCACAAGATAAAATTGCCGCTTACCAAACATTATATACTTGTTTAATCACTGTTTCTAAGCTTGGAGCGCCTATCGCACCATTCTTTATGGATAAACTTTACAGAGATTTAACCTTAACAACACAGTCAGAAAAATATGACAGTGTACATTTGGCCGAGTTTCCAAAATCAGTTGAAAACTTTGTTGATAAATCGTTAGAGAGCAGAATGCAAAAAGCACAAACGATTTCATCACTGGTTTTATCACTGAGAAAAAAAGAAATGATAAAAGTACGTCAACCATTACAAAAAGTAATGATTCCAGTACTTGACAACGCATTTAAAGCAGAAATAGAAGCGGTTTCGGACTTGATTATGGCAGAAGTAAACGTAAAAGAAATAGAACTTTTAGACGATGCTTCAGGAATTTTAGTAAAGCAAATAAAACCTAATTTTAAGGCTCTTGGACCCCGTTTTGGGAAAGACATGGGATTGATTGCCAAAGAGATACAAGGTTTTACAGCAGCACAAATTAATCAACTAGACAAGGAAGGAACATTAGATATTGTTATTTCAGGAAAAGATATAACTTTATCAATAGAAGATGTAGAAATCACATCGCAAGATATTGAAGGTTGGTTGGTAGCCAATTCTGGTGGAATTACCGTAGCATTAGACATTACAATTTCTGATGAATTAAGAAAAGAAGGGATTGCCAGAGAGTTAGTAAACCGAATTCAGAATTTGCGAAAAGATTCGGGTTACGATGTAACGGATAAGATTACAGTTTCGGTCGAAAAAAATGACAAGATCAATCAAGCCATTTTAGATAACCAAGATTATATAAAATCGGAAACACTTACAAAAGAACTAATTCTTTTAGAAAGTATCGAAAACGGTACGATTATTGAGTTTGATGATATAAAAACAATGATTTTAATTTCAAAATAAGGAAATTATGGTAGATGAACAAATAAGATTTTCTGATGCAGAATTAGCAGAATTCAAAGAATTAATCTTGGGGAAATTAGACAAAGCTAAAATAGATTTAGATTTAATACGAAGCGCTTACATGAATGACTTAAACAACGGAACCGATGACACATCACCAACGTTTAAAGCATTTGAAGAAGGAAGCGAAACGATGTCTAAAGAGGCAAACTCACAGCTGGCAATACGTCAAGAGAAATTTATTCGTGACTTGAGAAACGCACTAGTTCGCATAGAAAGTAAAACTTACGGTGTTTGTAAAGTAACTGGAAAATTAATAAACAAAGAACGTTTAAAAATTGTTCCTCATGCTACAATGAGCATCGAAGCAAAAAATTTACAAAAATAATATATCGCAATAAATTACTAAACGCTCCTTTTTTGGGGCGTTTTTTATATAATATTGTTTATTTTTGTCCCATAATAAATTTGAAAATGAATTTAAAGAAAGCTTATTTTATTGTTTTTTTGGTTTTATTAATAGACCAAATTTCTAAGATATATGTAAAAACACATTTTGTTTTGCACCAAGAATTGCCAGTATTATCGTGGTTCAAGATACTATTTATAGAAAATGAAGGTATGGCTTGGGGTGTCGAAATTCCGGGTATTTATGGAAAACTAACCTTAACATTATTTAGAATTCTTGCTGTATGCGGAATTGGTTATTGGCTTTGGGATGCTGTAAAAAAACAAAGCTCAAACGTATTAATTTTTGCAATTGCATTAATATTAGCAGGTGCTTTTGGCAATATTATAGACTCCGTTTTTTACGGAAAAATATTCGATGACAGTTCATATAGTTTAGCGACATTATTTAGTGACAAACCTTACGGATCTTGGTTTTACGGAAAAGTTGTCGATATGTTTTATTTTCCTATTTGGGATGGAGACTTACCAACGTGGTTGCCATTTTTTGGAGGAAAACATTTTACTTTTTTCAATGCCATCTTCAATGTGGCCGATATGGCAATTTCTACAGGTGTTGGAATTTTGATAGTCTTTAATAAAAAAGCTTTCGGGAAGTAATACATTAGAAATTATAAATACTTTTTGGAGTCACACAAAAATCTAATTTAACATCATTTTCAAAAACATCAGAAATAAATTCTTCGGGTTCAAAAAAAGAAAGTCCAATTTTAATACTGTCAGGTTTGCATTGTGATAAGAATTTATCATAAAATCCTTTGCCATAACCCACACGATTTCCGGCTTTATCATAAGCTAAAAGCGGCACAAAAACCACATCTAACTTATTAATTGGAACTTCGATACCATTTACAGGTTCTGGAATATTGTATTCGTTTTTCTTAATTTTTGTATTGTCTGTCAGCAAAAAATGAGCCATTTCTCGACTTTCGAAATCAGCTTTCGAAATCACAATTTCCTTATCTTTTCCTTGTAACAAATGTAAAATAAACTCTGTATTTACTTCTTTTTGTTCTTCAATAGGAAGAAAAATATGAAAATAAGTGTTGTCCCAAATAGGCAATAACAAACATTGGTTTGCAATAGCCAAACTCATTTGTTCTATTTCCTGTTCGGAAAGTAGTTTGCGAAGCGCTTTATATTTGGTTCTTAATTCCTTTTTTAGCATCTAGAGTAACTTTTAAATCGGTTATAAAAGTACTCAAATGATCTACTTCTACATGATCCATAATTACAATTTTATACCATTTATTATTTTCATCGTGTTTTTGAGGAACTAAATCGTATTTTTCTTCTAATTGTTTTGTAATATATTCTGCTTGAATAGTCACAATATTCATAAAAGGTTCTCTGAAATATTTTACGTTCAAAGCATCTAATTGTTCACACAACCATTCGGTTCGCATTTGCAAAATTCTTATTTTTTCGCACCAACCAAATGGACCATAAGTAAACAAAATCATCCAAACAGCTATGGCATTTGATCCTGAACGACTTCCGCATAATGTGAGATCCATTCCTTCAACATATTCGGCTTCTTTTGTGAGTACGTTTTCAATAAGTCCTTTTCTGCAAATAAAAATACCCGTTCCGTAAGGCGCTTGCAACATTTTATGCGCATCGATAGTAACCGAACTAATTTTAGGGTTTTCAAAATTAATAACCGAATCTTTATTACTTATTGGATATACAAAACCACCATAAGCACCATCGATGTGCAATTTAAAATCCAACTCATGCTTTTCTAAAATTCGGATATAATCTTCAGGATTATCGATAGCTCCAAACATGGTTGTGCCCATATTAGAAACTACAATAAAGTATTTTTTACCTTCATTTTTAGCATTTACAATGATCGATTCTAAAGCATCCGTATCTATAAGTCTGGTTTGAAAGGCTACGGGAATTTTTAACCAATCTATCATTAATAGATTAGAGGCTTTCGGGATAGAATAATGCGTGTCTTCGGAAGCGATAATCACAATTTCATCAGGATTTGCACCTAATTTATTCATGAAATAATTTCGATACATCCAAATGGCTTGAATATTTGCTTCGGTTCCTCCTGGCGCAATATAGCCGTCGTAAGAATCTGGTTTGGCTTTAAAAATAGCTACAGCAAGAACTTCTAAAACCTCTCTTTCTATTTCTTGTGTTCCACTAAATGCTTTTTCAGAAGAACCAAAAGTATGACATCCTATGTGATTAGGATTCGCTACATAAGCCTTAAGAGTTGGTGCATCTTTTAAAAATGGTGCATCACTATAAAAGACTTTTCCGTCGAGTTTGGAAGCTGGATATCCCAAAGACAAATCATGTGCAAAATTTACATTCCCATCTAATGCTTTTTCAATACGTTCTTGACGTTCTTTTTGAGAAAGTTTTTTCCACACAATCATAAATTTTTTTTTCAAAAGTAAATCCTTCAAAACAAAAAAAACATGATAAATGTTAGGATTTAAAATGTAGCAAGTAAAAATTTAATTTATTCGACACCATCGCCCGTAATATTCGAAATATGATAAATGGCATCGCCTTCATAAACAATAGGAGAATGATTGGCATTTATTACATAACCATTGGCGGGTGCTTTTACTTTTTGTTCAAATTTTCCGAAAGGATCGGTAATAATCCCTAAAATGGTTCCTTTTTCTACAAAACAACCAATGAGGTTATTATCATGAAACAACCCTGAACATTTGGCTCGCAACCAACCCGATTTTTCGATATAAATGGTTTTGCTTTTTTGCTTTTCTGCAACATGATTGTCGTTTAACATTCCTAAATGAAACAAGACACGCTTTGTTCCATTGACACCTTCGGCAGCAACTGGCTTATTTATATCGAGCGATTTTCCTCCTTCAAAAAGCAACATTTTAACATTTATTTTCTCGGCAGAACTTCTAAAAGAGCCAACAATGTTTTTAGAGTATAAGGTAAAAGGTGCGTCGAAAACATCGGCTAGTTTTTTTAGTTCCAAATTATTTGGTGTCAATCGAATTTGTGGCGCATTAAACCGACTAGCACCACCGGCATGAAAATCGATAGCATAATCGACAACGGGCATAATTTCTTCAAGAATATGATGTGCAAAACGACTTGCTAAAGAACCTTTTTTACTTCCCGGAAAAACACGATTTAAATCCCTGCCATCAGGAAATTCACGTGATTTATTTACAAAACCAAACATATTTACAATAGGAATACAAATAATAGTTCCCGTTTTTGGCTTATTTATTTTCTGAATTATCAATTGACGAATAACCTCAACACCGTTTATTTCGTCGCCATGAATTCCTGCGGAAAACAAAACAACTGGTCCATCAATAGTAGAGCGCTCAACAATTACTGGGATTTTTAACTTGGTAGTGGTGTGCAAACGAGCAATTTCCATATCGATGGTTTTACTTTCGCCAGCTTTAATACTCTCTCCAAGAATGATAATTGCTTTAGCTTTCTTCATTTTATAAATTTAAAATTTAAATGTAGAAATAATATTTCGAAAATCGTAAATTTGAATGTTTTAAAACATCAATTGTAATTTCTAATTTCAATACTAAAAAATGCCAATTCCATCTTTAGAGTTACAAATACAAACACTTCCAGATAATCCTGGAGTTTATCAGTATTACGACAAAGAAGGTAAAATTTTATATGTTGGTAAGGCTAAAAATCTAAAAAAAAGAGTTTCTTCCTATTTTAATAAAGTACATGATACTGCAAAAACAAATGTTCTTGTTAAGAAAATTGTAACCATAAAACACATTGTAGTTCCTACCGAAACCGATGCGTTATTATTAGAAAACAACCTTATAAAAACACTGCAACCACGATACAACATTTTGCTTCGTGATGACAAAACGTATCCTTGGATTTGTATTAAAAAAGAACCCTTCTCGAGATTATTTCCAACCCGGAAAATGATTAAAGACGGTTCGGAATATTTTGGCCCTTATACCAGTTTTAAAACCGTTTCAGTGATTTTAGATTTAATAAAAGAACTATATCCGCTACGAACTTGCAATTTCGATTTGAGTGAAAAAAACATCGAAAATCATAAATTTAAAGTTTGTTTAGAATACCATATTGGCAATTGCAAAGGTCCTTGCGAAGGTTTAGAAACAATAGAAAATTACCAAACCCAAATAAATGCGATTCGTGAAATCCTGAAAGGAAATTTTAAAGAATCGATGAAAGATTTCAAAAAAGTGATGACCAATTTGGCTCAAAATATGCACTTTGAAGAAGCTCAAAAAATAAAAGAAAAAATAGAAATTCTAGAGAATTATCAGTCTCGTTCTACCATTATAAATCCAAAAATTACGAATATTGATGTTTTCTCGATCGTATCGGACGAAGCTGCGGCATTTATCAATTTTCTCCAAATTTCGCATGGTTCGATTATTCGCTCTCATACTTTAGAAATAAAAAAGAAACTAGACGAAACCGATCAAGAATTGTTAGAATTGGCAATTATCGAACTTAGAGAACGTTTTCAACTACTTTCACGAGAAATAATAGTTCCTTTTGATGTTGAAGTTGGCGAAAACATAAAAGTAACTGTTCCGCAACTAGGTGACAAAAAACAAATTTTAGAATTATCTATTCGTAACGCTAAATTTTATAGAATAGAACAACTTAAACAATTACAAATTGTAGATCCAGAACGCCATGTAAATAGAATTATGGCACAAATGCAAAAAGATTTACGCCTTTCGGTCGAGCCAAGACATATAGAATGTTTTGATAATTCGAACATTCAAGGAACCAATCCTGTTGCGGCTTGTGTAGTTTTTAAAGACGGAAAACCAAGTAAAAAAGATTACCGCCATTTTAATATAAAAACTGTTGAAGGTCCAAATGATTTTGCTTCAATGGAAGAAGTTGTTTATCGCAGATACAAACGATTATTGGATGAAAACCAACCTTTACCCAATTTAATAATTATTGATGGAGGAAAAGGACAATTGTCATCGGCACTCAAAATCATGGACGAATTAGATTTGCGAGGCAAGATTGCGATTATTGGCATTGCAAAACGATTGGAAGAATTATTTTATCCTGGCGATTCGGTTCCTTTATATCTAGATAAAAAATCGGAAACACTCAAAATTATTCAGCAACTGCGAAACGAAGCGCACCGATTTGGGATTACTTTCCACAGAGATAAACGAAGCAAAGCAGCGCTTAATTCATCGATAGAATCTATTCCAGGAATTGGCGAAAAAACGATGTTAACATTAATAAAACATTTCAAAAGTGTTAAAAGATTGAAATTAGCAACAGAAAAAGAAATTTCTGACGTTGTAGGTATTTCAAAAGCCAAAAAAATTACCGACTTTTACAGAAATGAATAATAGAAACAACATAGAAACAAGAAACAAGAAGAAAGAGGTGAAAATTAATATTTTTTGCTTCTTGCTTCTTGTTTCTTTTCTCTTTCCTTTCACTTCACAAGCACAAGATTCCATTAGAAAACCAAAAATAGGATTAGTTCTTAGTGGTGGTGGTGCAAAAGGATTTGCTCATATAGGCGTTCTAAAAGAAATAGAACGAGCAGGAATAAAAATAGACTACATAGGCGGAACCAGTATGGGTGCAGTAATTGGCGGGTTATATGCCAGCGGATATACCGCAAATCAATTAGATTCGATATTTAGAGGAACAAATTTTGATGAGTTAGTACAGGATTTTGTGCCTCGAAAAAACAAAACTTTCTACGAAAAAAGCAATGACGAGATATACGCCGTTTCACTTCCGTTTAAAAATTTTAAAGTTTCAATTCCTAGAGGCTTGTCTAAAGGAATGTACAATTATAACTTAATGAGTAAATTAACTCATAATGTTCGCCATGTTCAAGATTTTAGCAAACTTAAAATTCCTTTTTTATGTATTGCCACCAATTTAGAAACTGGAGAAGAAAAGGTTTTTAAGAAAGGTTCTTTACCATTGGTTTTATCTGCCAGTAGTGCATTTCCTTCCTTATTCTCGCCAGTAGAGATTGATGGCGATTCGTATGTAGATGGCGGAGTCGCTAATAATTATCCTGTAGAAGAAGTAAGAAAAATGGGCGCCGATATTATAATAGGTGTAGATGTCCAAGATGATTTAAAAGATAGAGATAAGTTAAGTAGTGTTTTAGGTATTTTGACTCAAATTTCAAATTTTCAAATGATTGAAAAAATGAAAGAAAAGAAGCTTCAAACAGACATCTATATCAAACCGGATATTGAAGGCTTTTCGGTAGTTTCTTTTGATCAAGGAGAAGAAATTATAAACAAAGGAGTAGAAGCAGCCCTTTTAGTACAAGAAAAATTAAAAAAATTAGGTACTGATTATAAAAAAATACCAGAAAACACAAATCAAATAGATAGCTTACTCATTAAAGGTATAGGAATAAATGGAAATGAACATTACACCCGTTCCTATGTTATTGGGAAACTCCGTTTTAAACCTGGAACCAAAATTAGTTATACCGATTTGCATAATGGCATAAATAATTTGAATGCAACGCAAAATTTTAGCTCTATAAATTACCGATTAATAAAAGAGGAAAATCAAGACAATTTAGTTATTGATGTTAAAGAAAATCCGGTAAAAACCTATTTTAAATTAGGTGTTCATTATGACGATTTATTCAAATCAAGTGCGCTTATAAATGTCACTCAGAAAAATTTATTTTTAAAAAATGATGTAGCCTCTTTCGATTTTATTCTAGGTGATAACATTCGTTACAATTTAGATTATTATATAGACAATGGTTTTCATTGGAGTTTTGGATTCAAATCAAAACTAAATCAGTTTAAAAGAACAAGCAAAATTGATTTTAATGGAGGTCAAACATTGGCATTAACATCATTAAATGGTATAAATAGTTTGAATAGTATAAATATAGATTATTTAGACTTATCCAATCAGGCCTATTTACAAACAATATTTGCACAAAAATTTCTATTTGGATTAGGATTAGAGTACAAACATGTAGATCTAACAACCGATTTTATTGCAAACACAACAACGCATTTAGAAAAAAACAATTATGTCTCAGCAATAGGATTTCTAAAATACGATTCCTTTAATAATAAATATTTTCCAAAAAAAGGCTGGTATTTCATGGGTGATGTTCAATCATTTCTTTCTGCATCAAACTATACTAATGATAATTTTACTCGCTTTACAAATCTAAAAGCAGATACTGGAATAGTACAAACTCTTTTTAAGAAAATTTCAGTAAAAATTCAAACCGAAGGAGGATTTATAATAGGTACTAAAAACAATAGCATTTTCGATTATGTTCTAGGTGGTTATGGTTTTAACCAATTAAATAATTTTAAACCTTTTTATGGTTACAATTATTTATCCCTTTCTGGAAATAGTTATGTAAAAGCCAGTTTGTCATTTGACTATGAATTTGTCAAAAAAAATCATATTAACTTAGCTTCAAATTTTGCTAATATTGGCAATAACATTTTTGATAGTAAAGAATGGATTTCTAGTCCTAAATATTCTGGTTATGCCTTAGGATATGGCATGGAAACACTTATAGGTCCTGTCGAGATAAAACAAAGTTGGTCGCCAGAAACAGGTAAAAGTTTCACTTGGTTCACTGTTGGTTTCTGGTTTTAAAAAAAATATTTTTTTAATAACCCTCAGAAATGATTATTTTTTATTGAATTGTTTTCAAAAAAGTCTATTTTTGAACAACTAAAACACAAAATTTTATTTTTATGTCTATTTGGAAGAAAAAATCAATAGCCCTTTTAATGGCGGAAGCTACAGAATCTGAAAAAGGGTTAAAAAGAACATTAACAGCTTGGTCGCTTATTGCACTTGGTATTGGTGCCATTATTGGCGCTGGTCTTTTTGTAAGAACTGCTACTGCTGCTGCTCAAAATGCAGGCCCATCAGTAACTATTGCTTTTATTGTTGCTGCAATAGGTTGTGCTTTGGCAGGACTTTGTTATGCTGAATTATCATCATCTATTCCTATTTCAGGAAGTGCATATACCTATACTTATGCCACAATGGGAGAATTATTAGCTTGGATAATAGGATGGGATTTAATATTAGAATACGCTGTAGGAGCAGCAACAGTGGGAATTGCTTGGAGTGAATATCTAAATAATTTACTGATAAATGTTCTTCACACCAGCCCAATTCCTTATTCCTTGTCACATTCTCCTTTTCAGATTTCCACATCAGGAGAACACGGTATTATAAACCTTCCAGCATTCTTTATAGTAGCAATAATCAGTTTGTTATTAATTAAAGGAACTCAAGAATCTGCATTTGTAAACGGAATAATTGTAATTGTAAAGGTTTCTATTGTAATAATGATTATTGCTTTTGGTTGGAGTTTTATAAATCCAATAAATCACACTCCATACATACCACAAGCATCAGTATTTACTGACGACTCAGGTATTGGCCATCATTATGGCGGAATAATGGGAATTCTAGGAGCCGCAGGAACTGTATTTTTCGCTTTTATTGGATTTGATGCCGTAAGTACAGCAGCCCAAGAAACTAAAAATCCAAAACGAGACATGCCAATTGGGATTTTAGGGTCATTAGCCATTTGTACAGTTTTATATATTCTTTTTGCACACGTTTTAACTGGTCTAGAATCTGTAGAATTTTTTAGAACTGGAGGAAAAGAAGCATCAGTTGCAAATGCAATTACATCTGCAATGCCTGGATATGGCTGGTTAGCACAGTTTGTAACAGTAGCAATTCTATTTGGATTTACTTCGGTAATACTAGTAATGTTACTAGGTCAATCTAGAGTTTTTTACGCAATGGGTAAAGACGGATTGTTGCCAAAAGTATTTGGAGATTTACATCCTAAATACAAAACACCATACAAAGCAAATCTTGCTATTTTAGTAATTGTTGGTGCGTTTGCAGCGTTCATTCCAGGAGATATTGTTGGAGACATGACAAGTATTGGTACTTTGTTTGCCTTTATTTTAGTTTGTATTTCTGTAATAGTATTAAGAAAAACAAATCCAGAGATGAAACGTGAATTCAAAACACCTTTTGTTCCTTTTGTTCCAATCTTAGGGATTATAGTATGTTTGGCCATGATTTTCGGCTTAGGCTGGACAAACTGGTTAAGACTTGCTGGTTGGTTGTTAATAGGACTTATTATCTATTTTGGGTACAGCAAAAAAAATAGTGTTTTGAACAATCCTGACAAAAAATAAAGAACACAAAAATCATACAAAAGGCATTAAAACTTGATTCATCATTTTTTAATGCCTTTTCTCTTCTATAAATAGTTTGAAATAAATTAAGAAGAAATTTAAATATTTCCGATATTTGTTACTATGAAAACAACATGGATAGGTTTATTAGGTTTTCTGAAATTTCTCATTAAGAGAAATCCAGAATGATTTGTAGCTATATGCACATTTCTAATTCATAATTTATAATTTATAAACCATGCCAATATATCACAAATTAGGAGCTTTCCCTCAAAAGCGACACACACAATTCGAAAAACCAAACGGTGGATTGTACTACGAACAACTTTTTGGTACTGAAGGATTTCACGGACATTCTTCATTACTGTATCATGTTCACAGACCAACTCAAGTTAAAGAAATTACAAAATCTTATTCCGTAGAACCAAAAATTGCTATTGGAAAAAATATAAAATCATTATTACTAAAAGGTTTCGAACTAAAACCAGAAGACGATTTTCTTGACAGCCGAAAAGATATGTTGGTTAATCGTGATTGCATTATCGGATTAGCCGCACCAAAAAAATCATTGCGTTCTTATTTTTACAAAAACGCTGATGCTGATGAAATGATATTTATCCATAAAGGTTCTGGGAAACTAAGAACAATGATGGGAAATATTGATTTCGAATATGGTGATTACCTTATTATTCCTCGTGGAATGATTTATCAAATTGATTTCAATACAGAAGATAATAGATTGTTTTATGTAGAATCCTATTCTCCATTTTATACACCAAAAAGATATAAAAACGAATCTGGTCAACATTTAGAACATTCACCATTTTGCGAACGCGATTTCAAATTACCTTCTGAAATAGAAACCTATGACGAAAAAGGTGATTTCTTAATCAAAATCAAAAAAGAAGGTATGATGCACGAAGTAGTTTATGCCACGCATCCTTTTGATGTTATTGGTTGGGACGGATACAATTTTCCGTATGCGTTTTCCATTCACAATTTCGAACCCATAACAGGAAGAGTTCATCAACCGCCACCAGTTCACCAAACGTTTGAAACAGCTACTTTTGTAGTGTGTTCTTTCTGTCCGAGACTTTACGATTACCATCCAAAAGCAATTCCTGCTCCATATAATCATAGCAACATAGACAGTGACGAAGTATTATACTATGTAGACGGCGATTTTATGAGCAGAAATAACATCGAACAAGGTCATATTACATTGCATCCAAAAGGAATTCCTCACGGGCCAGCGCCTGGCGCCATGGAACGCAGTATTGGACATACCGAAACACAAGAATTAGCGGTTATGGTGGATACTTTCCGTCCTTTAATGGTAACGGAAGAAGCCATGGGATTAGACGATGGTCAGTACTATAAATCTTGGGTGGAGTAAAAATTAATTAAACACAAATTAGGTAAATTTATTACCAAAAAATATAATATTATGTCAGAAAATTTAAAATCAGTCGAATACGGCTTAGAAAAAATATTTGAAGGAGCACAAGATTTCTTACCTCTTTTAGGAACAGATTACGTAGAATTTTATGTAGGAAACGCAAAACAAGCAGCTCACTTTTACAAAACAGCTTTCGGATTTCAATCATTAGCTTATGCCGGATTAGAAACAGGGGTAAAAGACAGAGCATCTTATGTATTAAAACAAGATAAAATTCGTCTAGTATTAACAACGGCTTTAAACAGCAATTCACCAATTGGAGAACACGTAAAAAAACACGGAGATGGTGTAAAAGTAATCGCCCTGTGGGTAGAAGACGCTCGTTCTGCTTTTGAAGAAACTACAAAACGTGGAGCAAAACCTTACTTTGAACCAACTGTGGAGAAAGATGAAAATGGCGAAGTAGTTCGTGCAGGTATTTATGGCGCATATGGTGAAACTGTTTTTGTATTTGTAGAACGTAAAAATTATAACGGAATTTTTATGCCTGGTTATAGCGAATGGAAATCTGACTATAATCCGGAACCTGTTGGATTAAAATTCATTGACCACATGGTTGGAAATACAGGATGGAACAGAATGGATGAAGCTGTAAAATGGTTTGAAGACGTGATGGGATTTGTGAATTTCCTTTCTTTTGATGACAAACAAATTACTACGGAATATTCTGCTTTAATGTCTAAAGTAATGAGTAACGGAAATGGAAGAATTAAATTTCCAATTAACGAACCAGCTAATGGGAAAAAACGTTCTCAAATTGAAGAATATCTAGATTTCTATGAAGGCGAAGGCGTGCAACATATCGCTGTAGCTACAGATGATATACTTACAACTGTTGCCGATATGCGTTCTCGTGGAATTGAATTTTTAAGTACGCCACCACAAGCTTATTATGATGGAATTCCAGAAAGATTAAAAGATCATATGTCTAAATTTAAAGAAGACATTCATGAACTTCAAAAATTAGGAATCATGATAGATGCGGATGAAGAAGGGTATTTATTGCAAATTTTCACGAAACCAATCGAAGACAGACCCACTCTTTTCTTCGAAGTAATTCAAAGAATGGGAGCTAAAGGTTTTGGAGCTGGAAACTTCAAAGCCTTGTTTGAATCTATAGAAAGAGAACAAGCCAAAAGAGGAACTTTATAACAAAAATGGTTTTTTATTGCATTATTATCATTGAATATCGATGTAGTGTTAATAAAATTAATAAAAATATGTTAAAGTTGATTTTTTACTAGACAAAAATGAATTCACACACTACTTTTGCACTCGCAATTGAGGGGGTGGTTCCCCGAAAATTGATAAATTTTCATAATTTATAGTTTTTTGGTTGGTTAAAGCATAAAAACTCAGTCATTTATTTGACTGGGTTTTTTGTTTTTTAGTACATTTGGAATGAATTTTGTATTCTTTATTAAAACGAATATAAATCGACTTAAAAATGAAAAGGAAATTACTACTATTATCGTTAATTATTTCGCTAAACACCTTTGCACAAAACCAAAGCGCTTTCGATGTTGGAGAATGGTTTAATTTTAGAATTCACTACGGCCTGATAACCGCAGGATACGCCACGCTTGAAGTAAAAGAAGCCACAATAAATAGCAAAAAAGTCTTTTATACTGTTGGTCATGGTTATACTTCTGGAATGGCAAAAACATTCTTTAAAGTAGAAGACCATTACCAAAGTTTTATAGACAAAACAACAAGTAAACCTTACCAGTTTCTTCGAAAAATTGACGAAGGTGGTTATACAAAAAACCAAGAAGGTTTTTTTAATCAAGACAAAAACACTGTTTTAGTTAAGGATTATAAAAATAATACCGAAAAATCATTTAACGTAAGTGAAAATGTACAAGACATTGTTTCAGCATTTTATTATTTAAGAAACCACCCAAATATAAACAAACTCAACGTTGGGGAATCTATTATGATTGATATGTTTTTTGATGATGAAGTCACTAAATTTAAATTAAAATTTGTGGGACGAGAAACAATAAAAACAAACTTTGGCAAAGTAAAAACAATGGTTTTTAGACCGCTTGTACAATCTGGAAGAGTTTTTAAAGAAGAAGAAAGTTTGACTGTTTGGATTTCGGACGACGAAAATAAAATACCTTTACGAATTAAAGCAAGCTTAGCTGTAGGATCGCTAAAAGCGGATTTAGAAGCTTTTAAAGGATTAAAAAATCCATTTATGGTAATTAATTAATATGACAAATAAATTTGAAAACGTAGTTCAAGAAATTGACGAAAAATACAAAGCAATAAACCAGAAAACTGAAGCACATCTAGAAGGCTTGCTTTGGGCTAAACCAATTACATATTGGGATTATATTCAAACCGATGCTCTTTTAAACCTTCAAGTACAAAGAACTACTTTGCCTGATGAAAACGTATTTATTATGTATCATCAGGTAAATGAGTTATTGTTTAAAATGATTTTGTGGGAAATAAATCAATTGTCACATACTGAGAAACCAACAACTGCCTTTTTTACCGAAAGGTTAATGAGAATTAGTCGTTATTTTGATATGCTGACTACTTCTTTTGACATTATGGGAGACGGAATGGAAGTGGAACAATACATGAAATTTCGTCATACATTAACGCCGGCAAGTGGTTTTCAGAGTGCACAATACCGCATGATCGAATTTTGTTCAACCGATTTGATAAACCTAATCGACCACCGATTTAGAGCAACTATAGACAGAAACACGCCGTTTGAGCATGCTTTTGAACATTTATATTGGCAAGCAGCCGGGAAAGATTACAAAACTGGCGAAAAATCATATTTTTTGAAGGAATTCGAAAAAAAATACAAAAAAGAGTTCCTAGATTGCATGGAAGAATATAACACCATCAATCTTTGGCGAAAATTTAAAGAAATTCCAGAAACCGATCAGCAAAACACTGAACTAATTGCTGCTATGCGCCATTATGACTACACTGTAAATATTACATGGGTTATGGGTCACCTAAACGCTGCTAGAAAATACATAGACAACGGAAAAGGTGATGGCGAAGCAACTGGCGGAAGTGATTGGAAAAAATATATGCACCCAAAATACCAAAGAAGGATATTTTTTCCCGAACTTTGGTCACAAGAAGAATTAGCTAATTGGGGCGAAAACCTTTAAAAATCCATTCCATTTGAAAAAAATTATAACGCTATTAGTCATTGCGCTACTAATTATTTCATGTAAAAAAGACAATGAAAACTCCGTTTTGCCAACAAAAAAGGCAGAACCAATTCGCTATGACTTTGGGTTTCGACTCAATGATTTTTTAGTTATAAATGACACCATAAAATCTGGAGACACTTTTGGGAGTATTATCGAAAAACAAAATTTAAATGGCAAACAAGTATATGATATTGTTGCTAAAGTTAAAGACACTTTTGATGTAAGAATTGTAAGAATTGGCAAGCCCTACACTATGTTGCTTTCCAAAGACAAAACTAAAAAATTAAACTATTTTATCTACCAGCCAGATCAATTAAGCTATTATATTGTCGATTTTCGCGACTCGATAGTATTGGCAAACAAAAAGACAAAACCAGTAACTTTCAAAAGAAGAACCATTGCTGGCGAACTAAACGGCTCGTTATCTGAAACATTGCATAACGAAGGAGCTTCTTCCGCCTTATCAAGCCAATTAATAGGAATTTACAAATGGTCTATCGATTTTTTTAAATCTAAAAAAGGAGACAAATTTGCCGTAACATTTACCGAAAGGTTTATAAATGACTCTATTTATGACGGCATCGATTCTTTAGAAGCGGCTTTTTTTGAATACAAAGGCAAGAAAATATATGCATTCCCTTTCAAACAAAATGTGTCAGACAAAAAAACAGATTATTATGATGATGAAGGAAAAGCATTGAAGAATTTCTTTCTGAAAGCACCATTAAAATCTATAAACATAACATCAAAATTTTCAAAAAGCAGATTTCACCCAGTGCAATTACGTTGGAAAGCACATAGCGGAACCGATTATGCTGCACCAACCGGAACGCCAATTATGACAACTGCAAGTGGCGTGGTCGAAAAAGCTGGATATTCCATAGGAAACGGAAATTATGTAAAAGTAAAACACGACAAAACTTACGCTACCCAATATTTGCATATGTCTCGAATTTTAGTCCGTTGCGGACAGCATGTAACCCAAGGACAAATTATTGGAAAAGTAGGAAGTACAGGACTTGCAACTGGACCTCATGTTTGTTATCGTTTTTGGAAAAATGGAGTACAAGTAGATGCACTAAAACTTAAACTACCTAATTCCGCTCCTATGGACAGCAAGAATAAACCCAGGTTTATCGAGTTTATGACTCCATT
>NZ_JBDTQE010000004.1:0-96246 GCF_039932285.1 Flavobacterium sp. | reverse complement strand
TGCAATCGAATATTTTGCGAGTTTAGCAGATTTTAATTCAAACAATCCAATTGTTAATCCGTCAAATTTCACAAATACACTAACCACACAAACTATTTATGCGAAAGTAACAAATCTAGCTACCGTAAATAAATGTGCTGCAGATACTCATTTTAGTTTGGTAATAAATCTTCTTCCTGAACCAACTCCAAATGGAGGAACGTCATGTTATGATCAAACAACAGGAAATCTAATTAGTAGTCATATAATTAATTCTGGATTAAGTGACACAACTTACATTTTCGAGTGGTATAATAATACAACACTAATCCCAAATCAAAATGGAAGCACATTAGAAGTTACAGAAGCAGGAACCTATTTTGTGATTGCAACTAATATTCAGACAAGATGCGAATCTGAACCTAAAGAAGCAATTGTTATTCGTTCTGAGCCAGCGATAGTATCTGCCTTAGTCGAATATTCATTCCAAGACAATATAAAAATAATTGTGACATCAGTTGGAAAAGGAAATTACATATATCAATTAGATGATGAAACAATACAAACTTCAAATGTTTTTGAAAATGTTGAACCTGGAACTCATGTAATAACTGTTTACGACACCTTCGGATGTAACCCAGCAAAAACTGAAGTTGTTGTGTTGGATTATGATAAGTTTTTTACTCCAAACGGAGATGGCTATAATGATACTTGGCACATTGCAGGTATAAAAGGACAGCCTAACGCAAAAGTTTATGTTTTTGATAGATTTGGTAAACTTCTAAAAGAGTTATCACCAGAACAAGACGGATGGAATGGTACATACAACGGAGAAAAACTACCTGCAACTGATTACTGGTTTACAGTAAACTATATTGAAAACGGACAAGATAAAATATTTAAAACGCATTTTGCACTAAAAAGATAACCTTCAAATTTATAAAAAATGAAATAAAAAAATATTAAACAAACTCTTTCCTAGAAGTCTTATGATAGTAGGAAATTAAACAAACTTAGATTAATTATTAAAACCTCATTTATGAAAAAAAATATATTTTTCAGCAAAATTGGCATAATAGGATTATTTATATTCTTATTATCTTCAGCAGTTGCTACTGCTCAAGTACCAACGCCAGAACCACGCTTTAGGACTTATCACACAGGTCAAGCATTTACAGCTATAACAGTTGATTTAAACAAAAATGTTTGGGCAGGAACAAACAGACAAGGGATTTATTTTTTGAGTCAAGCTGTTTCTACGCCACAACCTACATTTAGTGCGCAAACAATAGGAACAGCTCCTGTTGTGGGTACTTTAAAAATTAATTCATTGGCTACTGACAAAACAGGTAGCATTTGGGTAGCACATTCAGGAAGTAGTGGCACATTTAATGGCGGTGGTATTGAGAAAATAAATGTTGGTTCATTAGCATCACAACATTTTATTACAGCCAGAGACGCTAGAGGATTCTCTGCTCAAGGACTTCCTTATTTAGAAAGAGATGGTATTGCCACTCTAAACCCACAGCAAGTTATAGTTGATAAAAATAATACGGTTTGGATTGCACAAAGATATCATGACTTGTTATCTTCTCCTGATTATTTTGTAACTCCTGGAACTTTTTCTTTTAGAAATGCAGAAGCTACAACACCTTTTAACTCGGTAAGTACATGGAAAGATCATCAAGATGGAACCATGGATTCTAATATTCCATACCCTGCCTACACTTATAATCCAACGCCAAGTCAAACAGCGCAAACCAGAATCTTCTCTATTATTTCAGCAGATAAAGAGTTTATGTGGACAGCTCATTATGGCTACGAAGTACATCAAGAAACTCCACAAGTTCCTGCAGTTGCTGGAGTATATATACCAGCTAGATTAATGAAATGCACATTAGCAGGACAATCTACTAATGAGTTTTATACTACAAAAGAAGCAAAATTGGGAGTAGGAGGAGTTTTTAATGGAGTTTATGCCAATAATAAAAAAGGAGTTTGGGCAACTAAATCTATAGCAGGAGTTGGTTTCTCAGTACTTAAAGATAGTAGATGGTACAACGTAAACGATCCACAAATTGTACCTGTGGGAACAAAATTTAATGATAGAGCTATTTGGGGAGATGTTTTTGGAAAAGTATACTTAGGAACTGATAAAGGACTTATTGTTTATGATGGTGTAGGACCTGTAAATCTAGCAGATTCTTATACACTATATACAAATATACCTTATATTTCTAATAGATGTGTAACTGATCCAGATATGCTATCCAATAATATTACTGCGGGAGCAATAGAAGGAGATTTAAGCCCATATTTTTCTTGGATTGCTACACCCTCAGGAATTATGAGATTGTTTCTTCCTCCAGGAGATGTTAAAGTGATGCATGTTGAATATAAAAATTTTCCATTTAATCAAATTGAACCATTAAATGGAAAAGAAAATTATATTCCTTTTGCAGATTTAAAAAGAGAGACTGCAACCTATGTTCCATCAGAAAATGAAGCTCCAACTTTTGCAGCTGACGGAACTCAGTCGAGTGTTTTTAGAATAAAAACATCTGATGCTGTAGGTTATTATGCAAATTCAAATAATTACAAATACGAAGTTGTATATGATAATTTTTTCACTGTTCCTGGAACACCTGGTACTGAAATTTATAAAGCTAAATACGGAGAATTTACATTAAAACCTATATCAGATTATGGCAACGGAGCAACTCCTGAAACACTAACAGAGGTAGATGTAATTTTTAGACATCCTGAGTTTATTGATGCAAATGAATTTGTGGCAAATAAAAATTATGCAAAATTTAGATTAATAATTTGGGACAAAAGAGATCCCTTAAATCCTGTAATAATTTTTCATCATCCTATCAAGTTCTCGTTACCTCCAGTATTATTAGTTCATGGTGTATGGACTGAAATGAGTTCTTTAAAAGGAATAGAAGAATCATTAAAGGAGAAAGGTTATACAGATAGTGAAATATTAAAAGCATGGAGAACAGATGTTACAGAGGCAGAAAGTCCGTTTGAAGGTTCTGCATTAGTTATTCCTAATGCAATAAATACATTACGAGCTAATGCTCTTGGATCAAAAATTTCTGCGGGTAAAGTAAATTTAGTTGTGCATAGTAGAGGGGGCTTATATGCCAGAGCATATATTGAAGATATTTCATATCAGACCTATTATAAAGACGATATTAATTCGTTAATTACTCTTAATACTCCCCACTTTGGTTCTCAAGCAGCAAATGCAGTATTAGATAAAAGAATTGCAGTTAATGGATTCAGAATAATTAGTGGTATTGCTACATATGTTCCTCTTACTTTTACATATTCACAGATTATTCCACAAATGACTGTAGGTGGTTTAGTTAAAAAAACAGGAATAGTACCAGAAAAAGATCAAATTCTAGATTGGGGTGCAAAGGTTCTAACTGTAGAAAATGATAACTTATCTCATAAAGATGAAGCTGAAACCAAGTTTATTGCAAATTTAAATAGTCCTAGTAATGTACAAAAACTTCGTGGAGTTCCTATACATGCAGTAGCAACTAATTTTTCAATATGCGAAATTCATCCTATTCTTTGTAACCCATTAGGAACAATACCATTGCTTTCAATATCTTCACCTTGGATTAAATCTATGTATTTACTTTGGGACTCATTAGTAAATCAATTGCCCTCAAGTTTAGATCAATTTATAACACATTTATATAATGGAGAAACAAGTGATGCAGTAGTGCCTAACAGTAGTATGGAAGCTGGGTTAAGTTCACAATTTATAGATAAATTTCCTGGAGAAAATATACTACATATATCTGGAATAGATGGCGTAGGTACAGCTTCAGGAGTAACAACAACTCCTAGTGTTCATAATAGAATTTTTGAATTACTAAAACAAGATTTTAAATCTACTAGCAGTAATTTTACTAGAGATGGTATAAATCCTAGGGCTTTAACATATAATTTTCTACCAAGTTTAAATAACGGATACTCAAACAAATCGGCAGCAACATTTAATGGAGGATTTGCTATAGATCCCAATTCTTTTACTGGCGATATGTTATCTGGAAGTACAATTAGTTATAATGTACTGCAAGTAAATGTAAACAAGCTTAATGTAGTTTATGATTGTCTTGGAACAAACATGACATTTTTAGCCAATAGAATTGGACCATTACCAGAATCTAATAATTTTGTATTTACAATTCCTCAAAATTTTGTAGGAAGCTTAAAAATAACAGTTTACGGGTATGATATTTCTGGAGCAATTATAGGAGAAAACACATATACAGCTACCATATTATCTCCAGCAGGTGCAACTTTACAAAGTATTCGTTATGAGAATCCAGATATAACAATTCCTGAACAAACAGTATCTGAGTTTAAACTTTTGGGTATGTATAGTGATGGAATTGAAAGAAGAATAAATGATATCTCAGGTATTACTTATGTAATAGATAATCCAGCTATTATTCAGAGAACAGATAGTAAAACAGTAAAAGGTTTGGCTTTAGGAGAAACAACATTAGTTGCAACTGTTGCTGGCCTTAATGCTACATTAACTGTTTTTGTACAAGCAAATCCTGCTTTACTCCAATCACTAATAACCAGCTATTATTCTGAATATACGGGTCTTGGTCCAGTTAGTGTAAAATGGGACGTATATCAGCAATATAGAACACAAAAATTTACATTAGAAAGAAGTTCAGATAATGTAACATTTGTACCTCTAGATGAGCAATTAGCTGCGGGTACAAATTATACTCCTATGAATTATTCTTATGTAGATAATACTACTGATGAGCTTATTTATTATAGGCTAAAACTAATTGATTTGGACAATGTTGTTACATATAGTAACGTAATCGAGGTAAGAAGAGGAACACTTTCTAATACTAATTTTGCAATTAATGATAACAAAATTGTCTTAACACCAAATCCTTTGTTAGATGGCATGGGAGGATTATTAATTAATTCTTCAATTCTAGATTCTAATGCAGATTTAAACATCTATAATATTAATGGAAGATTAATATTTAGTAAAAAATGTGAACTAAAAGGAGGTATACAAACAATTTCTTTTAATATGCCTGTTGGTTCAAGTAAAGGATTATATTTAGTACAACTTAAAACTAAAGAATTTACTAAAACTTTAAAGCTTTTATATCAAAAATAGTTAAATAAGGAAACACTATATAAGTGTATTAATAAATTTGGGTTTGGCTTTAATATATGCCAAACCCTTTTTTATTAAATATTTTGAGGTTATTCAATTTTAAAAGAGATTAGATGAAATTTATATTTTAGTCTGTGCATAATTATAAAATTACTACATTTGGTTTGTTGAAAATAAAATTTTTATGAAATTATTCAAATCGATACTTATAACTGGAGTTTTATTAACTTCAATTGCAAATTATGGTCAGTTTACCGATCAGATAAACTCTAATAGACCTGGGAAATCTATGGGAGCATTTGCCGTTGGAAAAAATATATATCAGGTAGAAAGCGGATTGTATTATATTAATGAATCTCATGATTTACTAGATTATAAAGCAAGAGGATTTGGTTTAGATTTTGCGGCTCGTGGCGGATTTATAAAAGAGCAATTGGAGTTTATTTTAGAAGCTCAATTTCAATTAGATAAATATTCGGTAGCAGATTCTATAAATACAAGTAGAAGTGGTTTAAAACAAACAACTTTTGGAGCAAAATATTTGTTTTATGATCCATTCAAGAAAGGACCTGCAAAGCCAAACATATACAGTTGGAAAGCAAATCACAAAATGAGTTGGAAACAATTTATTCCTGCAATATCAGGTTATGTAGGCGTAAATTATGTGATGAAAAATGATTACAGTATTCCTGATGAATCAGTAATTAGTCCTAAAATTATGCTTATAACGCAACATCATTTTGGTGTAAAATGGGTTTTAGTGAGTAATATTATAGCAGATAAAATAACCTCTAATAATTCAAATTTCGGTTCGGTTTTTACTTTAACTAGAGCCATTAATGAAAAATGGGCTGCTTTTGTAGAAAATAAAGCAATAAAAGGAAATTATTATTCTGATGGAATTTTTACAATAGGTGCCACTCATTTATTAAAAAACAACATTCAAGTTGATGCTTCCATTAGTAAAAATATAAAATCAACACCATCTTTATTGTATGGAGGGATTGGTTTTTCTTGGCGTTTTGATAAAAAACACAAAGACATTCAGATTAAAGACGGAAAAGAAGTAAAAGAAAATAAAGAGGATAAGGATAAAAATTCGAAAGGCTCTAAATCTCAAGAAGAATTAGATAAAGCAAAAGCAAAAGCAGAGAAAAAAGCTAGAAAAAATAATCCTGATGGAAACCAGCAACCCGTTCCAGAAACAAAGAAAAAACGTTTAGACGATATCGAAGAAGAAAAGCCAACTCCGTAATGATTACTATAAAAGAAGCCAAAACTAAAAGTGAACTTACCGATTATATTAAGTTTCCTTTTTCACTATATAAAGATAATAAATACTGGGTTCCGCCAATTATTGCTGATGAACTTGAAACTTTCGATAAAACAAAAAATCCTGCTTTCGAAAACGCAGAAGCTTATTTTTATCTAGCTTATCGCGATAATAAAATTGTAGGTAGAATTGCTGCGATTATTAATTGGAGCGAAGTAAATGACCAACAAAAAAGGAAAGTACGTTTTGGCTGGTTTGATGTTATAGATGATATTGAAGTTACAAAAGCATTACTTGAAAAAGTAAAAGAATTAGGCAAAAAAAACAATCTTGATCATATAGAAGGACCAATGGGATTTTCTAATCTTGACAAAGTTGGAGTGCTTACTGAAGGATTTGAAGAAATTGGAACCATGATTACTTGGTACAATTTTCCTTATTATGCGACTCATTTTGAACAATTGGGTTTTATTGTAGAAAAAGAATATTTAGAAAATAAATTCCCTTTTGAGAATGTTAAATTAGAGTTTTTCGACAAAGCCCAAGAGTTAATAAAGAGACGTTACAACCTAAAAGCTTTAAATTTTAAAAAGACAAAAGATGTTTTGCCTTACGTAGATAAAATGTTCGATTTGTTTAATGCTTCTTATGCAAATTTATCTTCTTTTGTAGCTATTTCGGACGTTCAAAAAGAGTATTTTAAGAAAAAATATATTTCGTTTATCAATCCAGAATATATCAAATTTGTAGAAGATAAAAACAAAAATTTGGTAGCTTTTGCTATTGTTATGCCAAGTTTTTCGAGAGCTCTACAAAAAGCCAAAGGGAAACTTTTTCCTTTTGGATTATTCCATTTATTAAATGCTAGAAAAAATAGCAAAGACGTTACCTTTTATCTAATTGGTGTTCATCCAGAATATCAAAACAAAGGTGTTCATGCTATTATTTTCAAGGAAATGCACACTACATTTACCGAAAAAGGAATACAAAATTGTATTAGAACACCTGAATTAGCAGACAATCACGCCATACATTTACTTTGGAAAAATTTTGATCCTAAAATTATTTGTAGAAGAAAAACGTTTAGAAGGGATTTATAATTTGTTTAGTATCCCATTTCAATAATGGTAGAAAATTCTTGACTTTTTATGTCATCTGGTATATAATTAATAATTACTTTTTTTACTTGAAAATCATTACTTACTTGAAAACTTAAAACTGGGTCAAAATTTCCCTTTTCCTTTACTTTCAGGATGTATTCTTTAGGTGAATATTTAACCGAATATTTATGAAAATTAGAGATTCTAACGCCAAATATGATTGCTTTTAATTTAATTATTCTATGTTCTATTCACTCCACAAGTTACCTTGCCAATTTTATGGTAGGCTTTTTTCATTGTAGACAATAGCAGTTTATAATTTTGATTCCTATATTATAATTCATCTTCGGAGATACTTTTATTAAACATTAAACCTAACATCATTACTATTGCACTTAAGATAATGACTTGAATGATTAGAGAATTATTTATAAAGTTTGTTTTTTTTGATAATGGTATTGATAAAAACAGCATAATTGTTATTAGTCCTCTGGGAGCAATAAAAAGCAAAGGAGAAAGTTTTGTTTTTGCTATCTTTAGTTGTATAAATCTAATAAAGATTATTAAGGCTATTATGGCAATGGCAAAAGGCATTGTTTCTCTATTTAGAAGTGTTTCTGTAGTTATTGTATAACCAAATAGAACAAAAAATATTGTTCGAATTAAAAAGGCAGCTTCTGCTACTAACTTACTAAATCGTTGTACTTCTAAATTTAATCTTTTAGGCTGTAGTTTATTTATAAATGAAAAGTGTTTCAATTCATCTAAATTATTTAGAAATAAGCCAAAAATTATAATAAAAATTAATGCTGGTAAATGGTATATTTTTGAAATATAATAAATCAAAATTATCATTACCATTATCGGAATAAATTTCACATGATGGTCTATTTTTTTTATTAAAAAGGCTAATCCAATACTTGCAACTAAAGAAATTGTCAGCATTAGTATTATTTCTGCAATGAATGTAATAATTGAACTAAATCCTATGGTATCATTAGATAGAAAAAAATTAAACAAAATTACTCCTATGACATCGGACATACTACTCTCATAAACCACAAATTCTTTTTTCTCTGCTGATAAGTTTTGTACACTTGGAATAGCAATAGCACTACTAATTATACAAAAAGGTATTGCATTAAGTAAACTACTCATTGCGTTTTGATTTGTGAAATAATTAATGCAAAAACCGAATACTAATAATAAAAAAAGTAATGGAAAAAAGGCTGACAAAAAGGAATTAGTTATAATATGCTTTTTATCTTTATTTAATTCTAAATCCAGCCCTGCTTCTAAGACAATTAAAATTAAACCTATCGTACCTAAAATAGGTAATAACGGATTTAGATCGGGGATCTCAAATGCAAAAAAATTAAGAGCATACTGAATACTATACCCCATAATTAATAAAATAATAACGGTTGGTATTTTTGTGTGTTTGGAGCTTAAATCGAATGCGTATGCAATTAGTACAAGAATACAGAGGGATATTATTAATGTGATTGTCATAAAGTATTTGTTTATACAAATTTACAACATTAAAATCACTCTATTTTTTTAAAATAAACTTTAATTTCTGGAGCTTTAACCAAATGAAAAGTTGCCTATGTAAATTTTACTTCAGACCTCTTAACTAATTTCAGATATTTTAATTTCAATGGTTTACGCATTAGAGTTTATAAAAATAAATTTCTATACAATGTTTAAAATTTTTGTAAACGTTTTCATAATTTGTTAATTTGTATTCGGTAAATTCAAAGGTTGATAATGTTGTGCTCTTGAATACACAACTTTTAATGCGTTGTCTATCGTTTCTTGAGTTATTCCAGGTTTAATGCTTAAAACTGGTGTTTTTGAATGGGTTACGATATTATGGGTAAAACTATTTCCAGAAAATAAATGATACCATTTTTTATCCAATGTTGCATTGATAATTATTAAATCAAAATTCTTATTATTTGCCGTTTCTAAAATTGTTTTTTCTATATCAGTACTACTCAAGACTTGATATGAAACTACATAACCACTGGAGTCAATTTTTCTTTTAATGTTTTGAAGTTCTTCTGTTATAGGATAAATTTCTTCATTATTTTCAGGTTCAAAAACGCCAAGTAAATGAATACTTGCCTCGTTTTTTTTGATAATAGGTTTTACATAATCATATTTTTCTTCTATACCTTCTACAAAGCGAACGGGAAAAAGTATCGATTTGAAACTTGTTTTACCAAAAAATGGGGGAATGCTCAAAACAGGACAACTCGATTTTTTAATAATGGTCATCGCTGTCGAGCCCAAAATAGCTTCGTCGTAACCCGTAATTCCGTGTGTGCCAATTATTGTAATGTCAATGTTATTCTTTTTCTCATAGTCCTCAATAATACTATCCACTAATCCCACTTCCACATTCGAAACTACTTTAAGAATTGTATTATTAGTTATAGATGTTTCGTGCATTATCATATTGCTTACTGATAATTTCAACATCTCTTTTTGAATATTAATAACTGCTCCACCAACGTGAACAAATTTTCCAAAAACCATTGGCTCAACAATATTTAATAAATGTATTGTTGCACTATGTCGTTTAGCCATTTCTATAGCTACATTAAGGGCAATGTTAGCGCTTGCCGAATAATCTGTGGGTACTAATATGTTGTTTATTTTAAAATCCATAATTATTTTTTTGAAATTATTATTTAATCAACGGTTGATTATTATTTTATAAAGTTAAAGTATCTTTATCAACTAAATATTGATAGTGGTCAACCTATTAAAATAACACATTATGAGTTTAGAACTTTCAAAATATTTATTCAAAAGCAGTATTCTCTTAGAAAAAGTAAAAGATATTTATATTAATGATTTAGAAAATATTAAAACCATAATATCATTTAAAAAAGGAGAAGTTTTATATGAAGAAGGTTCGGTTCCTAAAGCAGTTTTTAGATTGCAAACCGGTAAAGTAAAAATTGAACAATTAAATCCTGATGGAAAAACTAGAATTGTCTATGTTTATACAGTTGGAGAGTTTTTTGGTTTTAGACCATTATTATGTAATGAAAATCATCCTGTAACTGCTATTTTTCTTGAAGATAGTCAAATTGAATTGTACGAAGGAACGAGATTTATTGAAATAACAAAAAAATCGCCCAACTTATCATTCAATTTATTAGAAATTCTGAGTTATGAATTTAATGTTTGGATAAACCTAATTTCGTCATTATCACACAAATCGGCCAAAGAAAAAATAGCATTAATTTTACTTATTTTAAACGAAAAGTACAAAGACAAAGACAACATTTCTGAAATAACTATGACTAAAGCCGACATCGCAAAATACAGTGAAACATCCGAAGAAACAGTTGTAAGAGTTATTGGTTTTTTTGAAAACGAAAATATATTAATTAATAATGGTCGCTCTATTGAGATTACAAACCATAAATTATTATCTATTTTATCAGAGGGTTTTTAATTTTAACTCTAATTTTATTTCATCATTCCCTAATCATTCTCAATTCTTTAAGTATAGTTTCATAAAATAAAATAGCATCAATAATATCTGATTTATCAGCAAATGGGGTAAGATTTTTTTCAAAATCTTCGGTATCTGTTAGGAATGTTTTTATAGTTTGCTTTTGTTTATCTAGTAGTTTGCTGTTCTCAATAGTATCAGGAATTCCAATATCATTTATTGTAACTCCTCTTCGGGTTGTTAATGCAATATATGGTAGCTTTTCAACGATTACTTGAATTCTTTCTAAATACAAATCGATTAATTCCCCTTTTTGAAGCGATTCTAGTTCGCTTTTTTCATAAAACTTTTTAACGGCTGCTGAACTGCTAATTATACTTTTTGATATTGTTTTAGACTGTGAATATGTTTCGGTTGTGACTGTTAAAAGTAAAACTGAAAGGAAAATAATATTTTTCATAATGATATATTTATATATAATAGTCGCAATATTATTATATTAAAAATCAAAAAAAGTTGACCATTGTCAATTAATAAAAGTTTTTTTATTCAAAAAAAAATGAATCTATAGTAAAGATTAGTATAAGTTCAATTATCAGAAATGAATCCCGCACCAAATTAAAGAGCGATATTTATTTTATTTCTAATAAACTGGTTTGATAAATATTTTGTGGCTACTAAACAAAAAAAAGAAGCTTGTCATTTCCTTTTAGTTTTTTAACGTATCTACTCACTAAATATTTATAAAAATTGTTTTAGTTATGGTTTTTCGTTGGTAAAATATGGCAACCATTTTTTCAGATTTATTAATACATTATAAACTTCAATTACTGGAAAACAACAAACGGTTATTACATTTAGCTAACAATACCAAAAACTTAATAATCTATTTTATATGGTTTTATCTAATAATTTATTTTTTAGATTTTTTTTTTAACCTATGAATTATATAACTTTTTTTAACATTATCTAAATGCTTAACCAATATTTATCATCATCTTTGTAAATACTCAGTTCTTTTTCAATGCAATCGCTTATTGTGAAATTTGAAGTTTAAGAAAGAGGCTAAAACAAAATGGAAATTTCAGAAGTTGAAAAAGAAAAATCACATATCATCGTTGAAATCATTCAGTATATACCGAATGCAGTTTTAAGTAAAACTATTTTAAAAAAACTAACGGGCAATATAACCGTTTCTTCCTTTGATGCTGGCGAAGAACTTGCCGAAAAAACTTCTCCATTTGATAATTATATTCAAATTATAGACGGCACTGCCGAAATTATAATTAACGAAATAACCCATAAACTTACTCTAGGTCAAGGAATAATTATTCCCGCACACGCCAAACATTGCTTTAACGCAAATGTTCAGTTCAAAATGTTGTCTACCATTATTAAAAGTGGTTACGAAGATTAAAAGTTCAATAATTAATACTTATTAATCAAAAATAGCTGAAGATAATGAAACTTTATATCAAATATATGGTAAGTATCCGTTGCAAAATGGTAGTGAAAGAAGCTTTAGATAAATTAGGGTTGCATTATGTTATTTTAGAATTAGGAACTGTAGAAATCATGAAAGACTTAACAGTTGTGCAACGCGAAAAATTGCATAAAATGCTTCTGATGTCTGGATTAGAACTCATGGACGATAAAAAAGCCATGCTCATTGAAAAAATTAAAAACGTTGTAATTGAAATGGTTCACTATACAGATGAACTTCCTAAAGTAAATTACTCAGATTATATAAGCGAAAAATTAGGTTTAGATTATACACATATTTCTAAAATATTTTCCGAAGTAAAAGGTATTAACATTGAGCAATTTATTATCGCTCATAAAATTGAACGTGTTAAAGAATTATTACTCTATAACGAACTAAATCTTACCCAAATATCCTACATAATGAATTATAGTAGTGTCTCCCACTTATCTAAGCAATTTAAAAAAGTGACAGGTTTAACTCCTAGCTTCTTTAAACAATTGAAAGATAAAAAAAGAATTGCCCTTGAAAATGTCTGAATTGTACAACTTTTTTTGACTGAAGTATAACCGTATTCAGTATAAATGGTTCACCTTTGAATCAATCGCTAAATTGATTTCATTTGAAACTATATATTAAATACATGGTTAGTAACCGCTGCAAAATGGTGGTAAGAGACGAATTAAAAAAATTGGGTCTGCATTTTATTGTTGTCGATTTAGGTGTTGTCGAAATCATGGAAAATATTTCTATGGAAAAACGATTGCTGCTAAGACAAGGTTTGTTTGCTTCAGGTTTGGAATTAATGGATGATAAAAAAGCCATTCTAATCGAAAAAATTAAAAATATAATTGTCGAAATGATTCATCATTCAGAAGAAGTTATCAAAATAAATTTTTCCGATTATTTAGCTGAAAAATTAGATCACAATTATACTTATTTAGCCAATTTATTTTCAGAAGTTCAAGGTACAACTATTGAACAATTTATTATTTCTCATAAAATTGAACGAATTAAAGAATTGATGATTTATGGAGAACTAAATATTACTGAAATAGCATGGAAAATGGGTTATAGTAGTGTAGCACATTTATCTAGTCAGTTTAAAAAAGTTACCGGACTTTCGCCTTCTCATTTTAAACAAATGAAAGACAAAAGAAGAAATCCAATTGAAGAAATAGGTGAATAATTTATAGATATAAAATGGAAAATATAAAAAAATCAAAAAATAATTTGCACAAATCAGACGACTTGTTTTTTGATGTGTTTGAAAATAGTGCAATAGGAATGGTTGTTTTAGAAGTTGAAACCGAAAAATTTCAATTTGTAAACCAATCTTTTCTTAAATTTTTCGGATATACCAAGCAAGAAATTATAGGTAAAACCTCTTCACAAATAAGTATTATTACAACCGAATTTCGTGAAAAAATACTTTTGCAAATAGGTAAAAAAGAAGGTGTTAATAATATAGAAATTATTTTAAAGAATAAAAATGGAGAACAATTTTGGTTTTTAGTTTCCGTTCAAATGATTCAATATCAAGGAAAAAATTGTTCTTTATCTTCGTTTATTAATATTTCTAAATCTAAAAAAAGTGAGACAGAATTAGTAATTGCAAATAAAAAATTGGCGTTTCAAAATGAAGAAAAAGAGAAAAGAGCTAATGAATTATTAATTGCGAATAAAGAATTAAAACTTAATAATAAAAATAAAGAAAAACGCGCTGCCGAATTAATCATAGCGAATAAAGAATTAAAATTTCAAACCAGCGAAAAGCAAAATCGTGCAAATGAATTAGTCATTGCAGATAAAGAATTAGCATTTCAAAACGATGAAAAAGAAAAAAGAGTTATTGAAAATAAAGAGCTAGAAGATTATAGCAATTCTTTAAAATTGGCTTCACAATATTCTTTGAGCTTGATCGAAGCAAGTCGTGATCCATTATTCACAATAAGTCCTAAAGGCAAAATTACCGATACTAATGAAGCAACTGTTAATGTAACTGGAGTGTCTAAGAAAAATTTAATTGGGTCTAATTTTATCGATTATTTTACGAATCCTTGTAAAGCAAAAGATGGTTATGTAGAAATTTTTTCTAAGGGATTTGTAGCAGATTTTCCGCTTACAATCAAAGACCATAAATTAACAGAGGTATTATTTAACGGATCTGTTTACAAATCTGAAAAAGGAAAAGTAATTGGTGCGGTCGCAGTAGCAAGAGATATTACAGAACAAAAATTACTTGAAACACAATTAACAGAAGCTAAAATATTTGCCGAACTTGCCACAAGTATAGCAGAAGAAGCAAAAATTAGAGCTGAAAAAGCAACTTTTAATGCTGAAGAAGCTGTGAAATCGAAACAGCAGTTTTTGTCAAATATGAGTCATGAAATTCGTACACCAATGAATGCCATTATTGGTTTTACAAAAGTGGTACTAAAGACAGAACTTACAGCTAAACAAAAAGAATATTTAACCGCTATAAAAATGAGTGGTGATGCTTTAATTGTATTGATTAATGATATTTTAGATTTGGCTAAAGTTGATGCAGGAAAAATGACTTTCGAAAAAATACCTTTTAAACTGAATTTATCAATTAAAGCCATGTTGCATCTTTTTGAAACCAAAATTCAAGAGAAAAACTTAAAATTAGTTACACATTATGATAAAAATATTCCCGAAGTTTTAGTTGGAGATCCAGTTCGATTACATCAAATCATTTTAAATTTATTAAGTAATGCTATCAAATTTACCAATAATGGAAAAATTACGGTTAACGTTAGTTTAGTTTCTGAAAATGAAGATAATGTATCCATTAAGTTTTCGGTAGCCGATACTGGAATAGGAATTAAAAACACAAAAATCGAAAAAGTTTTTGAAAATTTTCAACAAGCAACTAGCGGTACATCAAGAATTTTTGGAGGAACAGGTTTAGGTTTAGCAATCGTAAAACAATTAGTAGAAGGGCAAAAAGGGAAAATATATGTTGAAAGTACAATTGATGTTGGTTCCACTTTTAGTTTCATTTTAGACTTTAAAAAAACTAATGCAGAAGCAGTTATAGAACCAGAAATTATAGATTTAAATACAGATGTAAAAGATATAAAAATTTTGGTAGTGGAAGATATGGAACTGAATCAGTTGCTTATGAAAACCTTATTAGATGATTTTGGATTTGAATGTGAAATTGCCTCAAATGGAAAAATTGCCATCGAAAAATTAAAAGAAAAATCATTTGATATTATTCTGATGGATTTACAAATGCCAGAAATGAATGGTTTTGAAGCTACAGAATATATCAGAAAAAAAATGAAATTAACTCTTCCAATAATTGCACTTACTGCCGATGTAACAACTATTGATGTAGCAAAATGTAAAGAAGTAGGAATGGATGATTATGTTTCTAAACCTGTTGATGAACGATTATTATATAGTAAATTGATTAGTATTATAAAAAAACCAGTGCTTATCATTGAGCATGAAGTAGGTAAAGATGCTAAAATGGATAAATTGAAGTATGTCGATATGAGTTATTTAATCAAATTAACGAAATCTAATCCTAAATTAATGGCAGAAATTATTACGGTATATTTAAAACAAACTCCACCACTTATATCAGCTATGAAAAATAGTTTTTCAGATAGAAATTGGGATGTTTTAGAGGCTACAATTCATAAAATGATTCCTTCTTTTGCTATTATGGGAATAAATCCTGAAATTACTGAAATAGCTTTGAAAATTCAAGAATATGCACGTAGATTAGAACTTTCAGCAGATTTAGACAAACTAATTCTAAACGTCGAAAACGTTTGCACCCAAGCTTGCATAGAACTTGAATTAGAATTGATTAACCTTAATAACCCCAATGATGAAAAACGATAACAAAATAAAACTTTTTCTTGTAGATGATGATGCCGTTTTCTTGAAATCATTAGAAATTCAATTTCTAGAACACGCCGATTTTGAAATAGAAACTTTTGCAACAGGTGAACTTTGTTTGGCCGATTTATCGAAAAAACCAGATGTTGTTATTTTAGATTTTCATTTAGATGGAATTGAGAAAACAGCAATTAATGGTTTACAAACTTTAGATGAAATTAAAAAATTGGATGCTGAAATTCCTGTAATTATGCTTTCTAGTCAAGATAAAATCGAAGTAGCTGTCGAATGTATTCATCACAACGCATTTGATTATGTAGTGAAAAGTGAAACCGCATTTTTCCGTTTGCAAAAAATTATTTCTTCCATTTTTGAATTTAAAAAAATGAAAAAAGAATTGAACTGGTATATGGATAGAATGTAACTAACCTCATGAAATAAATTCAAATAATTTTACAACTTTAAATCAGAATTGTGTAATAAATTTTGTGTAATTTTAGTAAAATTTGTTTAAAAAATATTTCAATTATGTTGGTTAAAAATTTCAATATTAAAGGATTATCAACAGCTGAAGTTATTGCCTCTAGAAGTAAATATGGTAGTAACGTAGTTGAAATCAAAAGCGAAAACTCGTTTCTTAAAGCTATTTGGAACTTTATAAAAGATCCAATGGTTATTTTACTTTTGGTAGCTTCGGCTATTTATTTTATCAGTGGAAAAATATCTGATGGTATTTTTTTAGCATCGGCAATAATCCTTATTTCTCTAATTTCTTCTTATCAAAATTCTAGAAGTCGTAATGCTTTAGAGAAACTTAAAAACTTCACAAAACCCACTTCTAAAGTGATAAGAGAAGGAAAAACAATCGATATTAAAACCGAAGAATTAGTTCTAGGCGATAGTTTACTTATTGAAGAAGGTACTTTAATTTCAGCAGATGGAATAATAATACATTCAAATGATTTTTCTGTAAATGAAGCCATACTTACTGGTGAATCACTCTCGGTTTCTAAAGATAAAACCACAAAAGACAACCTCATTTTTCAGGGAACAACTGTTGCCAGTGGACTAGCAGTTGCAACTATTACTGCTATTGGTAGTGAAACAAAATTAAGTAAAATTGGTAAAAGTCTTGAGGAAATCACCGAAGAAAAAACGCCCTTAGAAGTTCAGATTGGTAATTTTGTTAAGAAAATGGCAATTGTGGGCGCTATAGTTTTTGTTATAGTTTGGATTTTAAATTATTTTCATTCATATAATATTTTCGACAGTTTACTTAAAGCATTAACATTAGCAATGAGTATTTTGCCTGAAGAAATTCCTATTGCATTTACCACATTTATGGCTCTTGGCGCCTGGAGAATGATGCAGGAAGGTATTGTTGTAAAACAAATGAAAACTGTCGAAACCCTAGGAAGTGCAACAGTTATTTGTATAGATAAAACAGGTACAATTACAGAAAACACAATGAGTTTAGCAAAAGTTTTTACGCTAAAATTGAATAAGATTACCAGTTTAGATCAGGATTTATCTGAGGATGAAGCAGAATTAATTGCAGTGGGAATGTGGGCAAGCGAACCTGTTCCGTTCGATCCAATGGAAGTAGCTTTACATGAAATATATTCAAAAAAAACAACAAAAGACGAACGTTCTCAATACAAAATGGTTCATGAATATCCGTTGTCGGGTAAGCCACCAATGATGACTCATATTTTCGAAAATAAATCGGGTAAACAAATTATTGCTTCAAAAGGTGGAGCAGAAGCTATTCTAGCAATTGCTAAACTTTCAGAATCGGATAAAAAACAAATTATAGTAGCCATAAAAGATTTATCTAAAGAAGGTTACCGTATTCTGGCGGTTGGAAAAGCTATTTTTGAAGGTAAAAATTATCCTAAAACACAACAAGAATTTCAATTTGATTTCAAGGGATTATTAGCATTTTATGATCCACCAAAAAAGAACATCCATCTCGTTTTACAACATTTTTATAAAGCCGGAATCATAGTAAAAATAATTACAGGAGATAATGCTGAGACTACTTCATCTATTGCCAAGCAAATAGGATTTATAGGATACGATAAGAGTATTTCTGGAGATGAACTGATGAAATTATCAGAAGAGGAATTAAAAAAACGAGTCTTACAGATAAACCTGTTTACTAGAATGTTTCCTGAAGCCAAGCTCAAAATAATTAATGCACTTAAAGATAATAAAGAAATTGTAGCAATGACTGGAGATGGAGTAAATGATGGACCAGCACTCAAATCTGCACATATAGGTATTGCAATGGGTAAAAAAGGCACTGAAATTGCTAAAGAAGCTGCGTCATTAATTTTAATAAATGATGATTTAGCTAATATGGTTAGTGCAATAGCGATGGGTCGTAAAATATATTCTAACCTCAAAAAGGCAATTCAGTTTATTATATCTATTCATATCCCTATAATTCTTACAGTGTTTATTCCGCTAGCTTTGGGCTGGATATATCCTAATATTTTCTCCCCAATACACATCATCTTTTTAGAATTAGTTATGGGACCTACTTGTTCCATTGTTTATGAGAATGAGCCCATGGAAAAGAATACAATGTCTCAAAAACCTAGACCGTTTACAACAACTTTTTTCAATTGGAGAGAATTGTCAACTAGTATTTTTCAGGGATTAATGATTACTATTGGATCTCTATTTATTTATCAGTATGCTGTAATCAATCAGTTTAATGAGGAAACTACTAGAACTATGGTTTTTGTTGTTTTGGTAACGGCTAATATCTTTTTAACCTTGGTTAACAGGTCTTTTTACTATTCAGTTTTTACTACTTTAGGATATAAAAATAATTTGGTTTCTACAATTATAGGAATTACAATTGTTATTACTGGATTACTACTTTATGTAAAACCTTTAAGGGAATTTTTCAATTTCGAATATTTAGATAATAATCAATTATTCATAGCAATTGGAGCAGGAAGTATTTCAGTTTTATGGTATGAATTGGTGAAATTATGGAAACGAAATTTAAAAAATAAATAAATTATGACAATATCATTAACATCAGTTATAAAAAAATTATTAGTTCTTTTTTTAATATTTTCAGGATTATATTTTACTAAAGATTTCTTGATTCCATTATGTATAGGAGGAATTTTAGCTACTTTATTTTTGCCTTTTTGCAATTGGTTAGAAAAAAAGAAATTATCAAAAGGAATAGCTGTCTTTATTTGCTTTTTAGGATTATTGCTTTTAATTTTTGTGTTGATTTCACTTTTAGGATATAAAATTTCGGAGCTTATAAACGACGTTGCTGTTTTAAAACAAAAAAGTATTGAAACTGTAAATCAAATTCAGAAATATATTTTTAATAACCTTAACATATCTATTGATCAACAATATAAAATTTTAAAAAACGAACAACCATCATATGCTAATATGGTACAAATTATGATTGGATCTATAACTAACTTCTTATCTAGTTTTATTTTATTACTAGTATATTTTGTTTTTTTATTATACTATCGAAATCATATTAAGTCTTTTTTAATAAAACTGACCGAGAAATCACAACAAGAAGAAATGCAAAAAATTATTCAAAAAGTAACTTCGGTTTCTCAACAATATCTCTTGGGACTTTCTAAAATGATTTTTCTTTTATGGGTTATGTATGGTATAGGTTTTAGTATTCTAGGAGTACAAAATGCCATTTTTTTTGCTATTCTTTGCGGATTATTAGAAATTGTTCCGTTTATAGGTAATATTACAGGTACAACATTAACGGTTTTAGTAGCGGCTATTCATGGAGCTAATTTTGAATTATTAGGAGGAATTGTAATAGTTTATGGTATTGTACAGCTTATTCAAGGTTGGATTCTTGAACCGTTAATACTAGGGCCTCAAGTTAAAATTAACTCATTATTTACAATCATTGCATTAGTACTTGGGGAATTAATTTGGGGAATTCCGGGGATTATTCTTGCCATACCACTTACGGCAATGTTCAAAATTGTTTGTGATCATATTGAGCCAATGAAGCCTTATGGTTTTTTAATAGGTGAAATTGAAAACAAAAAAACAAAAAAATATTTTAAGAAATAAACCCCTCCACAGGTGTGAAAAGAGGATTGATTGCTAAAGTTATTTAAAAACAAAAGGTAAAAATATTCACTCATTAACTTTTTAAGATTACTATTCCTCATAAAGTCAATCTTCAAAAAAAAGCTTATAATTAAAATTTCCCCTAGAAAGTATATTGATTATTCTCTAAAATTAATATGTATTTTACTGTAAACAGAATTTGTTATATTAAAATTATTTGTTTTATAAAGTACGAATACTATTTGTGTGAATATTACAACTTTTATCAATATTTCTATAACATAAAGTGTTGATGTCTAGTTGAACTTTGTACCGAACAATTATAAATAACAAGATTATGAAATCAACGATTTACGAACATCAAAAAAACAAGACTCATAGTATGAGTAAGAAATTACTATTTCTATGTTTATGTATAGGATTTACATTAGCATCAAGTGCACAAACAGAAGAAAAAAAATGGAATATTGGACTTCATGGAGGAGTAATGCAATACCATGGAGATTTAGGACATGATTATTACAAAACAAATAGTACGATGTATGCACTTGGAGGGTTGTCTATTTCAAGATATTTAGGAAGATATTTAGATGCGAATATATTATTAACACGAGGAACTTTAGGATATCAAAGTGGTACTCCAACAGGTTTCAAAAGCGATTTTAGTTCAGCATCTTTTAATTTAAGGTTTAACTTTACAGCACCTGAATATATTGTAAGACCTTATGTTTTTGGAGGAGTTGGAGCTATACTTTTTGATAATCAACTTAACTTTCACAAAGAAAAAATTGATTATGCTTTACCAACAGCAGGTGGTGGTATCAATTTTAGATTATCTCCGGTAATCATGCTTAACCTTCAAGAAACTTTTATGTTTACAAACAATGATACTCGAGATGGTGTTGTTGCTGGAAAAAATGATGATTTCCTTATGCACACCGTTGGATTAACTTTCAACCTTGGAAGCTCAAAAGATTCTGATAACGATGGTGTTTCTGACAAAAAAGACAATTGTCCAGAAACTCCAGCTGGAGTAGTAGTAGACAAAAAAGGTTGTCCTTTAGATAAAGATAATGATGGCGTTTATGATTATTTAGACAATTGTCCAGACCAAGCAGGATCACAAGCCTTAAACGGTTGCCCAGATGCTGACGGAGATGGTGTTGCAGATGCCAATGATAGATGTCCTAATCAAGCAGGAAAAATTTCTCTAAAAGGTTGTCCAGATGCTGATAATGATGGCGTTGCAGATATTGATGACAAATGTGCCAATACAAAACCTGGAACTAGAGTTGATATAAACGGTTGTGCAATAGATAGCGATAATGATGGTGTTATGGATGATATGGATCGATGTCCAAATGTAGCAGGTGTTATTGCTCTAAAAGGTTGTCCAGATACTGACGGAGATGGAATTGCAGATATGGATGACCGTTGTCCTAATACAAAAGGAACTTCAGAAAACAAAGGTTGTCCCGAAATTGCAAAAGCTGACATTGTTAGAATTACTTATATAGGAAGTAAAATTTTCTTCGAGAATAATTCTGATAAACTAAAAGTTGCTTCATTATCACAATTAGATGAATTAGCAAAAATATTATACAAATATGAGGGAGCTAGTTTAACCATTGAAGGACATACTGATAGTGTTGGTGCAGATGATTTTAATATGACTTTATCTCAAAAACGTTCTGATTCGGTAAAACAATATTTAATTGGAAAAGGAATTGAAGATGCAAGATTAAAAGCTATTGGTTTTGGGGAGACTAAACCTGTTGCTAGTAATAAAACTACATTAGGTAAAGCTAAAAATCGTAGAGTAGAGTTAAAAACAAATTATTAAAAATAAAAGTTAGAATTAGTTTTGTTTTTGGTTAAGATGGCTGTCAATTTTTTGGCAGCCATCTTTGTATTCCATCATAATTATATAACTAAAATAACAAATTATATAACATTTTAAGAGCCCTGACGGGCTAGATTTACATTAAATATTTAAACTTAATTAAATATATTTAAACTTAATTATTATGAAAAAAAATGTATTAAAGCTCGGATTATTTTCAATGATTCTATTAGGAATGGTTTCTTGTAAAAATAAAGAAAAAGAAATGGCTGACAAACGAATTAGCGAATTAGAAAGTTTTGTAGATTCTTTAAAAGTTGTATCTGCAGAAGATAGAGAAGCTAATTGGGGTAAAATTTCTGAAGATTTTGAAACTAAAAATACAAACGCGAAAGATGCCTTGGAAGGGCTTGATCAAGATTCAAAAACAAAATCTCAAGAAAAACTAGATGCTTCTAATGCAAGATATGATGAGTATAAAGTTGCTGCATTAGCTAAACCAGTTGTTGAACCAGTAAAACCAAATTCATCACAAATATTAAGAGATAGATTATTTGGAGCAGGAAAAATAGGTAATGATATGAGTTTTGCTTGGGTAAATAAAGACAATATTCTTAAAGTTTATGATAATTTTTTCCAATCTTATAAAGACAATAAAGCTAACTTTACTAGAGAAGATTACGACGAAATAAAATTAATGTATGAAGCATTAGACAGTAGAAAAAATACTGTTGAAAAAGAAGGTCTATCTTCCGAAGACAACAGAAAAATTGCTGTTATTAAAGTAAAATTAGCACCAATGTTTAAGTTAAACAGAATAGGAGCAAAAAGTAGAGAAAACCAAGAAGCTAAAGAATAAATAGTAATTATTAGTTCAAAGGAAAATGGCAATTAGAAATGATTGCCATTTTTTTGTTTTTAATTCAGTAAAATTTTCAGCAAAATCTAGCAATATTATAAACTATTGAAATAGTTCTATAACTTTTTTAACCTTATTAAATGGATCTTTATAATTATTTACAAGTAATTAATTTTTAAATGATTAGCGATGTTAAATGTTAAAAAAGAAGGAATTATTTTAGAAAAAACAGAATTAAATTTTGAAAATGAAGGTGTTTTAAATCCTGCGGCTATTAGAGAAGGTGATTTTGTTCATCTATTTTATCGAGCGGTACATAAAGGAAATCATTCTAGTATAGGTTATTGTAAATTAAAAGGACCATTACAAATAGATAATCGATACTATAAACCAATTTTAGTCCCCGAATTTGATTATGAATCTCAAGGTATTGAAGATCCAAGATTAGTAAAAATTGATAATTTATACTATTTAACATATACAGCTTATGATGGTGTAAATGCACTAGGATGTTTAGCAACTTCGATTGATTTAATTCATTTTCAAAAAAAAGGAATTTTGGTTCCGCAGATAACATATGAAGAATTTAATAAATTATCTCAAACAAACACAGCTATTAATTCTAAATATTTTCGTTACAACCAGCATGAAGGAATTGTTGAAAAAGATGGTATAAAAATGCTCGTTTGGGATAAGAATATAATTTTATTTCCAAGGAAGATAAATGATAAATTCTTTTTTATGCATCGCATACGTCCAGAAATTCAGATTGTTGTTGGTATAGATTCTTTAGAAGATTTAACAATCTCTTTTTGGAAAAACTACTTTCTTCATTTTGATGAGTTTGTATTGCTTTCGCCAAAATATGACCATGAGATAAGTTACTTAGGTGGAGGTTGTCCCCCAATTGAAACAGAGTTAGGATGGTTGTTAATATATCACGGCGTAAAAGATAGCTTAAACGGTTATGTTTATTCTGCTTGTGCAGCACTTTTAGATTTAGAAAACCCTCAAAAAGAAATTGCACGATTGCCGTATCCATTGTTCAAACCAGAATATGTATGGGAACTAAAAGGGGAAGTAAATAACGTGTGTTTTCCAACAGGTGCAGTAGTCTTTGATGATAAATTATATATTTATTACGGTGCTGCAGACGAAAGAATTGCTTGTGCATCTGTCTCCTTATCAGAATTATTATCAGAGTTAATGCTTAATCTAAAATAAAATGAGAACTAAAGTAAAAAATCCCAATCGAAATGAATTTTCAACAAAGAAACAGTTTAAAAACAGTTCTCATTTTAAATCTAATATTCAGAAAAATGAAAATAGTTTGTCTGAAGTTTTATTTATTACATCATATCCGCCTCGCGAATGTGGCATTGCTACTTATTCCGAAGATTTAATTAAGGCATTAAACAACAAATTTCAACAATCTTTCAAGATCAAAGTTTGTGCTTTAGAATCTGAATTCGAAAAGCATAATTATTCAAACGAAGTAAATTATGTTTTAGAAACCGATAATCAAAATTCATATCTAGAATTAGCAGAAGATATCAACGAAAATGAAAATATTTCGATGGTTCTAATTCAACATGAATTTGGGTTATTTAGAACAAATGAAGAGGATTTTATTCAATTCTTAAAATCATTAAACAAACCTATTGTTGTTGTTTTTCATACAGTTTTGCCTAATCCTAGTTTAACAGAACAAAAGATGTTGCAAGAGATAGACAATTGCACCAATTCATTTATTGTAATGACAAATGCTTCATCAAAACTATTAGTTGAAGATTATCAGATTAATCAGGATAAAATTTCAGTAATTCCTCATGGAACACATTTAGTAGAACATTCAAATAAAGATGTTTTAAAAGAAAAATATGGTGTTGCTGGAAGAAAAATAATTTCAACTTTTGGATTATTAAGTTCTGGAAAATGTATCGAAACTTCTATAAATGCTTTACGAACAATTGTAAAGAAACATCCAGAGGTATTGTTTTTAGTAATTGGAAAAACACATCCTACTGTCGTAAAAAAGGAAGGAGAAAAATATCGTGAAAACCTTGAAGCAAGAATCACGGCTTTACAACTGAATAGAAATGTAAAGTTTATCAATAATTATTTGCCATTAAACGAATTACTTGAATACTTGCAACTAACAGATATTTATTTATTCACTTCAAAAGATAGAAACCAAGCGGTTTCCGGAACCTTTTCGTATGCAATTAGTTGCGGTTGCCCAATTATTTCGACACCCATTCCACATGCTGTCGAAGTTTTAGAAAACGGAACAGGTATAATTATCGATTTCGAAAATCCAATACAATTAGCAGAACAAGTCAATCATTTGTTAGATGATGAGCAACTTCGAAAAAATATTTCTGCTAATGGGATTCATAAACTAGCGCCAACTGCTTGGGAAAATTCAGCAATTGCTCATGCGCTTTTATTTAAAAAAGTAAGTAATGAAGAAATTAAATTGCATTATAAAGTTCCAGAAATAAATCTAAATCATTTTAAAGATTTAACAACAAAATTTGGAATGATTCAGTTTTCTGTAATCAATCAGCCTGATATTAATTCTGGCTATACACTAGATGATAATGCCCGTGCGTTAGTCGCTATGTGTCAACATTTTGAACTAGAAAAAAGTGAAAATGATTTAGTCTATATTGATAAGTTTTTCAATTTTATTAAATTTTGCTTACAAGCAGAAGGCTATTTTTTGAATTATGTAGATGAAAACAAAAAATTCACAAAACAAAACTCCGAAAATCTTGCCGATTCTAACGGGAGAGCCATTTGGGCATTAGGATATTTGGTTTCAATAAGTGATTTATTACCAGATGAATTAGCTGAGAATGCTAAAAAAACATTGCAGTTATCATTGGGTAATGTTTGCAAAATTCATTCGCCACGAGCCATGGCATTTATAATAAAAGGAATTTATTACAATAATACTAAAAATTATTCTGAAGATAATGTAAATATTTTGAAGCATTTATCAGATAAACTAGTGCAAATGTATAAGCACGAAAATGATGAAAATTGGCATTGGTTTGAAAGTTATTTGACCTATGGAAACAGCATTTTACCAGAAGCGATGTTGTGTGCTTTTCTAGCTACTGGTAATCAGGTTTATAAAGAAATTGCTAGAGCTTCATTCGATTTTTTATTGTCTAAAATATTCAAAAATAATGTTATAAAGGTGGTTTCTAATAAAGGGTGGTTACACAATAATAACGAACTACATCAGGAAAAAATAGGAGGAGAACAACCCATAGATGTGTCTTATTCGATAATAGCATTAAGTAAATTTTATGATGCTTTTCATGAAGAAGATTATCTGCAAAAAATGGAAATAGCTTTCAACTGGTTTTTAGGTCAAAATCATTTAAACCAAATTATATATAATCCTTGTACGGGTGGTTGTTATGATGGTTTAGAAGACACCTACATCAATTTAAATCAAGGAGCAGAATCGACAGTAAGTTACCTCATGGCAAGATTAACTATTGAAAAATATCTTAAAGATAAAATAAAAATAAAAACTCACAATTATTCGAAATCAAATCTTTTAAATCCACTAATAACCTCAAAAATATAAGTTATGGCAATTAAAAAACAACATATAATAGCGCCTAAAAAAAGTGATATTAAGAAAAAAATAGAGGCTTCAAATTCTAAAACAAAATCTGATAATTCTAAACAAACAATTAAAAAAAAATTGAATGAATTTGGAGATAACGATTCATTTTAAATAATTATATATTATGATAAATCAAACAAAAAACCTATTTATCGTCGAAGATAACCTAGAAAATTCATTGAAATTACATCAATTTCTTGAAAAAAGATTCGGAACTATTTTTAATATTTCCACTTTCACAGATTCTGTTAAAGCATTATCAAAAGTAGATGAAAACACTAGTATAGTCGTATTAGATTATGATTATTTTGGAGATGAGGGTACTAAAATTGTCAATTTTATAAAGAATATCAATCAAAAAACAAAAGTAATAATCCTTTCTAATAATGAGGATATTGGCAATGCGATTGATCTACATAAAAAAGAAGGTGATGGGTACTTGTTGAAAGAGAAAGGAATAAAAAAGAAATTAAGTGCTACAATTTTTGAAGTAATTACTTATCCAGTAAAATATTTAGAACTGAGATATGGTGTAAGTCAGTTTTTTATTTACTTAATTTTCTTGTTTGTGGTTGTAGGAGTTTTGGTTTTTTTAGGAATGCAAACAATCTAATAAAAATCTACGAATATTATAACATTATCAAATAGTTGTATAACAAATTAACTCTTTGATTGTAACAACTTTGTATTAATGTAAATGTTGCTGTAAAAATAAATACCAACAAAATTTAGAAAATAAATAGTCTAATTCTTTAATGAAAAATAAAAAACAATGACAATAAACAATCATATTTTATCGAAAACTAACAATGATGTTTCAAGCGATAATTGCAATGTTTTTGTTGATGAATTAATGACAATTTATAACTCAGAAAAGAGGTTAAATCTATCATTACCTAAAATGATCTTAGATGCGAAGTCACCCGAAATTGTTAAAGCATTAACTATTCATTTAAAATTTACGCAAGAACATTTGTTACGATTAGAAGAACTTTTCACCAGTATAAATCAACCTTTAGAACCTTAAAAATATGATACCAAAAATTGGAATATCCGAAGTGCATTTGCACAAAAACATCAATTTACTATCCGTAATTCTCTCTGATGAGATGACTTTGTATATTAAAACAAGAAAGTTTCATTGGAATGTTGCTGGAGAAAGTTTTATGGAATTACACAAACTATTCGAAAAACAGTATTCAGAATTAGAACAAGTAATAGATGAAGTTGCCGAAAGAATAAACAAATTGGGAGGTAAAACTATTGGGACAATGAATGAGTTTACTTTGCTTTCTCGAATTGTAGAACATCCAAACAAATATCCTGTTCAAGAAGCCATGATTTCGGAGCTTTTATCAGATCATGAAATACTAATTGCCGAATTACGTAAAGACATTGACATTTGTACAGATGAAAGTCACGATGCAGGAACTGCCGATTTACTTACAGGGATTTTGCAACAGCATGAAACTATCGCTTGGATATTAAGACGTTATTTAAATTAAAAAATATAATTATGAATTACGAAAATTATTATTGGGGAATGAATATCATTTGGTGGGTTTTATGGGTAATCTTATTATTTTGGATTTTCGCAATTCCTTACGATATTCCTGGTCAAAGACGTAAAAAAGATACTGCTTTTGATGTTTTGCAAAAAAGATATGCAAATGGACAAATAACAGAATCTGAATATTATGATAAGAAAAAAATTCTAGAAGAAGAATTGAAAAAAACTTAAATTTTTATAAAAATGAAAAAGAAAGAAAAATTTCCGAAAGCAGCAAATGAACAGTTAGAAAATAAAGATGGTTATCCTAAGTATCCTGAAAGTGAAGATATTTATAACAAATTTGATAAAGAATTTGATATAGATCCAGAAAATATTTCTAAAAAGAAAGAAATAATTAAAATTGATAAAATTCCTACTTGGAATGAGAAAAATTTTAATCAAGATAAATCTGGTAGTGATTTAGATATTCCAGGGTCTGAACTCGATGATGATCAAGAAAATATAGGAAGTGAGGACGAAGAAAATAACTCTTATAGTATTGGAGGAGATAATCATAATAACCTAGAAGAAGATAAAGGACAATAAATTAAGAAAAAATCATGATAAGAACTGCAAAAGCACATTGGGAGGGAAACCTCAAAGAAGGAAAGGGAACATTATCTACTCAAAGTGGTGTTCTAGAAAACACGAATTATAGTTTCAAAACACGTTTTGAAGAAGGAGAAAAAGGTACAAATCCTGAAGAATTATTAGCAGCAGCACATGCAGGTTGCTTTACAATGGCAGTTTCCTCAATGCTTAATGCAAAAGGAATTACTGCAAATAAATTAGATACTCAAGCAACTCTAACAATGGAAGGGTTAAGTATTACTGGAATTCATTTAAATATTTCTGGTGTTGTTCTTGGTATTAATGCAGAAGAATTTGCAACAATCACTAAAGATGCCGAGAAGAATTGTTTAATTTCTAAAGTATTGAATATTCCTATAACTTCTGAAGTTCATCTTGAAATTTAAAAAATCCAAAAATGTATCATATTTCAATCATATCATCTAGCGTGAGAATAGGAAGGAAAAGTCATAATGTAGCACTTTTTTTTCAGAAATACCTTGAAAAAAAGGGATTAGCAACTGTTGAGATTTTAGATTTAAAACAATATAATTTTCCAATTTTTGAAGAAAGATTAAAGAATCAAAAATCACCAAGTTTAGAAGCACTTGAATTCAAAAATAAAATAATTGCATCTGATGCAATTATTATTGTTTCCCCAGAATATAATGGAAGTATTCCTGCTAGTTTAAAAAATGTTGTCGATTTATTATATGAGGAATGGCAGAAAAAAACTGTTGCTTTTGCTACAGCTTCATCTGGAGATTTTGGTGGTTTGCAAGCATTAACACACTTAGAATTTATTTTTTGGAAAATAGGAGCAATTTGTATTTCTAAAAACTTTCCAGTATCTAAAGTTCAAGAAAAATTTGATGATTTTGGAAATCCAACAAACAAAAAAGAAATGGATGTATTTGCTAAAATTTTTATAGATGAGATTTTTAAATATATTGATTCAGATAAAAAATAATCTACATGAAATGTATATTAAAAATAATACTTATTTCAGTTCTTCTTTTTAGTTGTAAAAAAGAAACAAAAATTAATATATCAAGACACAATCAAAATTATACCGATTTATTTCTTAAACAATCAACTATCAATTCATTTTTTAAATCCAATCCTGAAAATGAAAATATTGAAAATGAAGTCAATTTATTCTATAAAAATAGAAACTTTCAATATGCTTGGTTCAGTAAAACTGGAATGATACAAGCAGTTTCAAATTTTCAAAATCAATTGCAAAATTACAGCAACGATTTTAATGATAAAACTTTAAATAATACCCAATTAGATTCTTTAATAAAGAACAATAAAGATAAAGTAGAAGTCGACGAAAATGAACGAGAAAAGTTAGAATTAATGCTAACAACTACTTTTTTTAAATATTCTGAAAAAGCTTTTTTAGGTATAAATAAAAACGCACATCAGCTCGACTGGTTTATTCCTAGAAGCAAGAAAAATTTACAAATATTACTGGATTCATTGATTTTAAAGAATGAAAATGACAAAACTTACGAGCCTGTAAATTTATACTATTCTAAATTAAAAGAAAAACTTAGGTTGTATAGAGAAATTCAAAAAAAAGGAGGTTTTCCAATTATTAAAACCGATATAAAAACATTAACATTAACAGTAACCGAATCAGATTCTTGTTTGTTACAAGTAAAACAACGTTTGTTTTTGTCAGGAGATTTAAAAATAAATGATAAAACAATCCTTTTTTCGAGTAGTTTAGAAACAGCAATTTCTAATTTTCAGCAGCGATTAGGTTTAACCGAAAACGGAAAATTAGATACTAAAACTTTAGAAGAATTAAACAAAACTGTCGATTTTCGCATTAAACAAATGCTGGTAAATCTAGAACGGTTGCGATGGATTCCTGTCGAAATTGAAAATGATTATTTATTAGTTAACATCCCTGAATATAAATTACATGTTTTTGAAAACAAAAAACTATTATGGGAAACCAATGTTGTTGTAGGAAAAGATGCAAAGCAAACTAGCATTTTTAAAGGAAATATTTCTAGAATTATACTTAATCCTTATTGGAATATTCCAAATAGTATTATTAACAAAGAAATTTTACCAAAATTAAAACGGAATTCTAATTACTTATCTAGAAATAATATGGAAGTTGTTTCTTATTCTGGTAAAGAAATTAGTGCTTCAACTATTAATTGGAATAAATATTCGAAAAATGTTCCTTTTATTATCAGACAAAAACCAGGTGATGATAATTCTTTGGGGAAAATGAAATTCCTTTTTCCAAATAGTTTTAGTATTTATTTGCATGATACTCCATCAAAAGAATTATTTAATCAAAATAAAAGAGATTTTAGTCACGGTTGTATACGTGTAGAAAATCCTAAAAAATTAGCGTTGTATTTACTAAAAAACAACAAAAGTTGGAATCAAGACAAAGTAAATAAAGTATTAAAAACAAATACAGAAACGGGAATCGCAATAAAACCTAATATGCCTGTTTACATAGCTTATTTTACAGCATGGGTTGATAGTGAAGGAAATCTAAATTTTAGAAATGACATTTATAATTTAGATGATGAGCTAGCAAAAGAAATTTTTGAAGAGTAATTTTTTACAAGAACATTAAATCTTAAAATTAATAATTATGAACAAAATAGTAGTAACCACAGATTTTTCTGTCAATTCCAAAAAGGGAATTCTTTTTGCAATGCAATTAGCAACGCAAATGCAATGTGAACTTATTTTTTATAATGTTGTCACAATCTTTAGACCAACTATTTGGGATAATTTATATTATAATCAATTTGAAGCGAATGAAATAGACAGAAGTCAGAAACTTCTAGAAAAATTGATTAGTGATTTATACCATCAAACTAAAATTAAAAAAGTAGCATATAAATGTGTTTGTGATGTAGGAATAGTAGCTAGTAATCAAATTATCGAATATGCAAAAACTATTAATGCCAAGTATATTTGTGTGAGCACAATTGGAGCTGGAAAATTAAATCAAATGTTTGGAACTACTGCATCAGAATTGATAGCTTTTTCTCCAACTCCAGTAATAATTGTTCCCAAAAATTACCGAGTTAAACATATTGATTCTTTATTTTTTGCATCTGATTTTAAAAATTTTGGTGAAGAATTAAAAAAAATAGAAAACCTCACCAATCCATTAGAGGCTAAGCTAAATGTATATCATTATGATTACAAATCATTTCTTGATATCAATAAGAATAAGTTTAGTAAATTAATAAATAACCATGAATCAAAAAACATTAAGTTTCATTTGCGACCATTAGATTCAGGCACAACACTTTTGTACCATTTAGAAAAAGACATCCTAAAAGTAAAACCTTCTATAGTTGTACTTTTTACAAAACAAAATCGCAATTGGTTTAGTCGTTTATTTTTATCTAGTTTATCTGCCGAATTAGCATTTGATGCAAAAGCACCAATGTTAGTTTTCAAAAAGCATATTGCATAAATATGTGAATATTATAACTTATTTAAAAAGTTATATAACAGGTTTATTATCAATTATTAAGAATTTTACAGTGTAATAAACTAATCACAATTAAAAATTATAAAAATGGATAATGCAAAAACAATTGAAGCATTCAACACACTAATCGTAATTAATAACGATCGGATCGAGGGATACAAAACAGCAGAAGCAGAAGCAAAAGAAACAGATTTAAAAATGCTTTTTTCTGATTTAATGGAAACAAGTGTAGACAACCGAAAAGAACTTGTTGCCGAAGTAAATAGACTTGGTGGGACTCCAGATGAAGGAACAAGAGTTACAGGCAAATTTTTTCGCGTCTGGATGGATGTAAAATCTGCTCTAAGTGGTAACAATAGAAAAATAATTCTAGATTCTTGTGAGTATGGAGAAGATGTTATTCTTAAAGTTTACAAGAAAATTTTAATTGAAGATCATCAAGATACCAGTTCTACAGAACAAGATTTGTTAAACAAACATTATGCGTTATTAAAATCTGACCATGATAGAATTAAAGATTTGCAAAACGCAATTATTAATGAAAAAAATCTAACAGAATAATCAATGTTATTTAGTCAAGAGAAGAAGTTATTCACCAAAACAAGATGTTTAGGTACTAACAAATAACATTGATATTTTATAACCTGTAAGATTTTGAATTCTTACAGGTATTCTTAATGAGAAAAAACATGGGAAAAATAATTACTTTATCTACTATTTGGAAATTAATTATTTCTGTTTTAATATGCCAATTGGTCGGAATTGTTTCTGGATTACTAAGTGTAACACAAAACAATATATGGTATGAATCTATTGCGAAACCATCTTGGAATCCACCAGGTTATATTTTTGGTCCGGTTTGGACAGTTTTATATCTTTTAATGGGAATATCATTATGGATTATTTGGAAAAGTAATGTATACGAACCTATGAAGTATGAAGCTTTATTGTTTTTTGGATCACAATTATTTTTAAACTTTTTGTGGACTATTTTATTTTTCAGATTTCATTCTCTATCAATTGCTTTTATAGATATTGTATTAATGTTCGTTCTTATTTTTCTTACTATTTTTCGATTTGTAGAAATTTCTAAAACAGCAGCTTGGTTACTTGTTCCCTATATTTCTTGGGTATGTTTTGCTGCAATTTTGAATTATAATCTTTGGAAATTAAATAATTAGACTATGCAAACTTATCTCAAAAATATATTCGAAGATACAGGTAATGTTTCCTTATTTACAGGAAGATTTTTTAAAGAAATTGTAAAACCGCCATTTCAAATTAATGAATTTTTTCGTCAGTGTTATGCTATTGGATATAAATCATTACCATTAGTTAGTATAACAGGTTTTATAATGGGACTGGTTTTAACAATACAATCCAGACCTACAATGACCAAGTTTGGTGCAGAAAGTTGGTTGCCAAGTATGGTCTCATTATCATTAATAAGAGAAATTGCTCCTGTAATCACAGCTTTAATTTGTGCAGGTAAAATAGCTTCAGGAATTGGAGCCGAACTAGGATCAATGAAAGTTACAGAGCAAATAGATGCTATGGAAGTTTCAGCAGTAAATCCATATAAATATTTAGTAGTAACTAGAATTTTAGCCACAACACTAATGGTACCTATATTGGTTATTTATGCTGATTTTATTGGAATTTATGGAGGTTATGTAGGCTACAATGTACGAGGAAGTATGAGTTTGTATCGCTATTTTTCAGACGTTATTGAACATCTTGAATTTTTGGATATAATTCCAGCAGTTATTAAAACTTATTTCTTCGGATTTTTTATAGGATTAATAGGTTGTTATAAAGGTTTTAATGCTTCAAAAGGAACAGCTAGTGTTGGTATTGCTGCAAACGAAGCGGTTGTTGCTGCTTCACTTTCTATTTTTATAATAGATATGTTAGCAGTTCAAGTAACCGATTTATTCTTTTAGAATTATGAGTTTTTATGAGAACTAAATCACAAAAAAATAAAAATTTCCTCATGAATACAATCATATTCCAATAAAAAAATATTATCAAAATATGAAAAATGAACCCATTATATCCATCAAGAATTTATGGAAAGCATTTGGAAAAAATAAAGTTCTAAAAGGTGTAAATCTTGCTGTAAATAAAGGCGAAGGTCTAGTTATTTTAGGACGATCAGGTTCTGGAAAATCGGTTACTATAAAATGTTTAGTAGGTTTAGTCGAAGCAGACAAAGGTGAAATTAAAGTATTTGGGACAGATATTACAAAACTAAAAAATAATGTACTTAACCCAATTCGAATGAGGATTGGATTTATGTTTCAAAATGGAGCATTATATGATTCGATGTCAGTACGACAAAATTTAGCCTTTACATTAAAACATCATACAAGAGATTTATCTGATGAAGAAATTGAAAAGCAAATAATCGAAGCACTAGAAAACGTAGGGCTAAAAGAAGCTATAGATAAAATGCCAGCTGAATTATCAGGAGGAATGCGTAAACGTATTGGTTTAGCAAGAACATTAATTATTAAACCTGAAATTATTTTGTATGACGAACCTACATCAGGATTAGATACGATCACTTCTAGAGAAATAAGTGAATTAATTTTATCAGTTCAAAAAAAATACAAAACAACATCTATAATTATTACACACGATATGGATTGTGCAAAAAAGACTGGAGATAGAATTATGATTCTTAAAGATGGGATAATATATGCAGAAGGAAACTACGACGAATTAGAAAAAAGTACTGACGAATGGGTCCGCTCTTTTTTTATTTAATTTAAAAAATAATATGATGAATAAAAGTTCAAATTATACATGGAAATTAGGAATGTTTGTCATTTTAGGATTAACATTATTTATAATTACAATATACTTTATTGGAAAAAGCCAAAATTTATTTGGTTCAACTTTCCGTTTAAACTCAAATTTTAAAAATGTAAGTGGTCTAAAAGTGGGGAACAATGTACGTTTTTCAGGAATTAATATTGGTACAGTAAAAGAGATTGAATTTATTTCAGATTCTGCTGTTGTTGTCAATTTGATTATTAAAGAAGAAATACAAAAATTTATTAAAACTGACGCTCTTGCTAGTATAGGCTCTGATGGATTAATGGGGGATAAGGTATTAACCATTTCTCCAGGAACATCGTCTAATCAAATTGTAAAAGATAATGCAACAATAGCTTCTACAAAAGCTGTTGAACTAGAAGATTTGATGAAAGGGTTACGAAAAAGTGTAGATAACGCTGAAATTGTAACGGCACAACTTTCTGAGTTTAGTCTAAAAATTAATAAAGGAAAAGGTGCATTAAATAAGGTTTTAACTGATGAAGAATTTGCAAAAGGTATTCAAAATACACTAACTAATTTACAATTAAGTTCTAATGAATTTCTTGTTTTTACAAAAAACTTGAATGATAAAAACGGAACATTATCTAAACTAATGACAAACCCATATTACGCAAATTCTATTGAAAAAACATTATCTAACTTAGAGAAGAGTTCTAACGAATTTAATGCTTTTACTAAAAAATTAAATAATGATAAAGGAATTTTATCAAAATTAGTAAGCAATGAACGATTGGCAACATCACTAGATACATCACTTACAAATATCGAAAAAGGCTCAAAAAGTTTATTAGAAATTGAAGCAGCAGCCAAACACAATTTTCTTTTAAGAGGATTTTTTAAGAAAAAAGAAAAAGCTGAAGCCAAAAAGAAATTATTACTAGATAAAGAAAAAAATAATTAATTAAAAAATGTTTTGTTTTTTTGCTAATAATTTTACAACTTTTAATAATAATTTTATAACTTTTAGAAGTTTTAAAAAATCAAATTTGTAGACGTAATAATCATTAATAAATTTTCAAAAAATGAAAACATTCAAATTATTTATATTAGGAGCATTTCTTTTAGTATTTAGTTTCTCTAAAGCACAAGTTTCTGTAAATGTAAATATAGGTGCGCCTCCAGTTTGGGGTCCAACGGTTACAACTGAAGAATATTATTATTTACCAGATATCGACTCTTACTATGATATTCATCAATCTCAATTCATTTATCTTAACAATGGTAGCTGGATTCGTTCTAGGTCATTACCAAGACGCTACAGAAGCTACAATTTGAACACAGGTTATGTAGTTGTTTTAAATGATTATCATGGTCATAATCCTTATACTCATTATAAAAATCATAAAGTAAAGTATTATAAGAGTAATAATAATTGGGAAAAATCTAGACGAAATGATGAGCATCATGATAATGGTAATCACCATGGGAATGAAAAAGGAAATAAAAAAGGAAAACATTAATTGATTTTTAATATAAACCTAGGAATATTGAAAATTATATAAATATTTGTATAACAAGTAATTAATCTAAATGTTAGAACTTCGTACAGTTATGAAAATTCATTCACAACGTTAAATTAAATATTATGTCAAACGAAGTAAAACCAGCAAAAAAGGTCAAAGATCCAAAAATTGAAAGTCAAAAAATAGTTGACAATCACAAAAAAGCAGCAATGCATCATGAGGCAGCCGCATTACACCATCATGAAGCTGCAAAACACCAATTAGCAGGTAATAGCATAATGGCTTGTGGATGCAATACCAAAGCGAAAGACCAAACAAATTTAGCTAAAAAAGCCCAAAAGAAAAATGCAAAGAAACAATCAGTAATAGCATAAGAATTTGATTTTTTTTGGTTAATTTTTAATTCTTAAAAAGCACCAAATTACATTTGGTGCTTTTTTAATTTCTAATAAATAGTAAATGAAAACAGAAGCAGAACTTAACGATAATATTTTAAAAATAACTATGACAATTCGCAATGAATTTCCAGAGTTAATTAAATATTTAAATGAGATGCAAGTTACAATTCCTAATGTATCAGCTCCAGAAATTAACAGTAAAATTCTACAAGATTATTATGAATCTTTAGAAAATTTATTACGGAAGTACGCTCCAAATCACACTAGTTTTATTAATAAATTTTAAATTTTACACAATGGAAGCAATAAAAAAAGCAGCAGTTTATATGGATCACTTTAAGGCAAATATTATTGAATATACTAATATTGCTACAGTAATAAAAGTCATAAAATCAGAATTTAATCATTTTGAGAAAGAGAAAATTTTGCAAAAAGGAGAAAGTCATCTACATAATAAAGAACAGGATATGCAAGACATATTTTATAAAAATATAAGAGAAGAACTTCAAGATTATGATGAGGTTTTATTATTTGGTGCGACTACTGCAAAGACTGAATTATGTAATATTTTAAAAAATGATAATAATTTTACAAATGTAGAAATAATTGTTAAAAATACAGATAAGCTTTCTGATGAAGAACAAATTGTATTTGTAAATGACTGTTTTTATATAAACTAACATGAGGAAAACTTATCTTAATGGCGAAAGACAATTTGAACGATTAGTGTCAATAGTAACTAAAATTCTAGGAAACTCTATTACATTTATATTAGCATTTATGTTGGTTATATTTTGGTGGGTTAGTTATTTGCCTACATCAAATGACTTACATCAAAACATTGGTGATATTATTTTTGGTACTACTTTTTTGAGTTTATTTATTATTCAAAAATCATTCAATAAATTTTCAGCATTTACCCATTTAAAAATAAATGAACTTATTTCTTCTCATGAACCAGCTAATAATTTGGTGATGAATATGGATAAAAAAACCGAAAAAGAAATTGTAGAGCTTTATAAGGAATATATTGAAACCGAAGATTCTGTTGATAAAGAATTAAATGAAGCATTGAAAGATATAAATATCGAAAATCAAATATAAAGCTGTGAATATTACAACTTTTGTCTAAAATTGTATAAAGTATAATCTAGCAATCGTTCTCACCTTTGTAATGTTAAGAAAATGTATTCTTAATTCTAATATTTATCGATATGAACACAACAGAATTAAAAGGAGATTGGGAAGTACAAAAAGGTAAACTGAAACAAAAATTCGCAAAATTAACAGATAATGACTTATTATTTATTGATGGTAAAAAAGAAGAGATGTTAGGTAAACTTCAAGTAACATTAGGAAAAACCAAAGAAGAGTTACACAAAATTATAGAAGCTCTTTAATCAAAAAAATAATAATATTAAATTTTAAAATCATGAAATCAACGATTCACGAATTCAAAAAAAATAATTTACTCAGCATGAGTAAAAAGTCAATTTTTATTTTAGCAATAGCAACATTTATAACTGGATTTATATTCACAGGATGTAAATCAAATTCGGACAAAGAAGCAGATGCAATAGAAAAAGTGCAAGATGCTGAGGATAATCTAGATGTGGTAAAAGATGATATAAATAAAGATGCCATAACAAAAGCAAATGATGCAGAATGGCAAACTTATAAAGAAGAAGCAAATAAGACAATTTCAGAGAATGAAGCTCGTATTTCAGAATTAAAAAATGCTATAAAAAAACCAGGAAAAACATTTGATGCAGCATACGCGAAAAGCATTGATGTACTCGAAGAAAAAAACACTTCTTTGAAAATAAAAATTTCAGAGTATGAAAATAACCAGACAGATTGGGAATCATTCAAACGAGAATTAAACTCGGATATGAAAGGACTCGGACAGGCTCTTAAAGATTTAACAGTTAATAATAAAAAGTAAGTATACTAGCGAGATTTATTTCTCGCTTTTTTATTAAATATAGTTAAAGTGTGAATATTATAACTTTTATCAAAAGTTATATAACATATTCGTTCCTAAATACTACAATCTTTGTAATATAATAATCTTACAAACTAAAAAGACATAATATGAAAAATTCAAAAATTATGATTGCTATAGTACTCTTAGTAAGTATTTCGCAAATCGCATTAGCACAGGATAATAGTAAATTAAAATTCGGATTTAAAGGGGGTGTAAATTTCTCAAATCTTTACACAGAAGACGTAGATGATAATAATGTTTTAACAGGTTTTAATTTTGGAGTATTTGCAAAATTACCCATTACTCAATCATTTGCTATTCAACCAGAGTTTTTATACACTACTAAAGGGGCTAAACTAACTTACAATAATTCTCTTGCAAACGGAACTGCAAAGTTTAGATTAAATTATATAGAACTTCCAGTTTTTTTGGTCGTAAATTTAACCAAAAATTTTAATATTCATGCAGGACCATATGTAGCTTATTTAGTCGATGGGAAAGCAACAAACGATTCGCAAGGAACTTTGTTCGACTATCAAAATAATTTGAGCAATGATGATTATAATAAGTTTGATTCTGGACTTGCCGTTGGTTTAGGCTTCGATTCAGATAATATTGGATTTGGAGTTCGTTATAATTATGGTTTGCAAAAAGTAGGAAAAGAAAGAAATTTTGGAGGAACAAACTACACTTTTCCTGATGGGAAAAATAGTGTAATTAACTTATATTTATCATTTTCAATTTTATAAACTAAGAAACAAATATTATGGGCAATTTACTTTATACAATAGCAGTTATTTTAATCATTTTTTGGGCTATCGGATTTTTTGCATATAGTGCAGGAGCAATCATTCATATCTTATTAGTTATTGCAGTTATTGCAGTATTATTAAGATTAATTCAAGGAAAAAAAATATAAACAATCATTAAAAAAACAGAAATTATGGAATCAGGAAAAACAGCAGCGGGAGTATTATTAGGAATTGGAGTAGGAGCATTGTTAGGAATTTTATTTGCACCTCATAAGGGTACTAAAACTAGAAAAAAAATTATGCGAAAAGGTCAGGATTATGCCGACGAGCTAAAAGGAAAATTTGATGGTTTGTACCAAGAGGTTTCAGATAAATATGAAGATATTTTAGAAGAAACTAAAACATTGGTAAATCAAAAATAAATTAAACTTAAAAAGCAATGGAAAATTCGACAACAACAATAGAAAAACTAATTGAAAAAGCAGAAATTTACAGTAAAACAACGCTCGAATTATTTAAGTACGAAGCTGTATATAAATCAGCAGATATATTTTCAAATTTGGCTGTAAAGTTAGCTATATCTATTGTTGTTGTTCTTTTTTTGTTGTTAGTTAATATTGGATTAGCACTTTGGGTGGGAGAATATTTAGGAGAAACATATTTAGGCTTTTTTGTTATAGCATTTGGTTATTTGTGTTTAGCAATTTTACTTTATATTTTTAGAGAAAAATGGGTTAAAAATCCAGTGAGTAACTTCATTATTAATAAAATGAAAAACTAGTATGAAACCAATTAATGAAAAAATTGCTCTTAAAGAAAAAATTGATTTTTTGAAGAAAAAACAATCAGAAGATTTTTTGGTACTTAAAGATCAATATCATACTACTATTGATAGTTTTAAACCTGTAAATCTGATAAAAAATTCCATTCAAGAAGTGATAACATCACCAGATTTAAAAGCAAATTTAATAAATGGAGCCATTGGTTTAGGAACAACCTATTTAACTAAAAATTTATTTAACGATAATTCAGTAAATCCTATAAAACGAGTTTTGGGGAAAGTTTTAAAGTTTACACTGAAGAATTTTATTGGAAAAAAATCAAAAAAATCTAATAATATAGATTAAAGCTATTTTTTTAATAAGTTTAAAAACCGATTCGGAAGTTTCGGTTTTTTTATGCGTTCAAAATAGATTATTGATAATCAATTAGAACAGGTTTAGAAATATCAAAATTTTGTAATCCAAAATCAGAAGTCGAAATAGAATTGGTTTTAAATACTGAATTGCCATCTGGAATATTAGGAAAGAAAGAAAAAGAAAACTGAAACGTATTAAAAACTAAATAATCATTACTTATAATAATTCCCAACCCAATTTGAGAATATAATTTACTTCGATTAAATCCATTCTCTTTATTCCCTAGCATTCCAGCAGAGTAACTAAGATAAGGATTCAATCTAAACCCTATAATACGCCAAGGAGAATAACCTTGTAGTTGAACAGTTGTTATTAGTTTTTTAGTTCCAAATAAAATATCACTACTAAAACCGTTAATTCCTGTTGATCCATTTAGTGTAAGCCTATCTGCATTAGAGTCTAATCGATTATTGCCTATTATAGCTTGTGGTTTTATAAATCCACGAAATTTCCAGTTTCCAATCTCTTGTAAATTTGTAAAATAAACTAGTTTCAAACTACTGGTACTTTGATTTGTTTTTCCATTATTTACAAAAGTTCCATATTCTAAATTACCACTCAAATAACCAAATTCAAAATAATCACCTATTGCTATTCTAGCTCCAGCATAAAACTGGTAGTTATTATATTTTTTCTGATAACCAGTGGTTAAATTATAAACAAATCCAGAAGCAACATCTTCAACAGTATTAAAATTAAAAATGTATTTGTCTTGCGTAAATTTTCTAGACGAAATACCCAAACCTATTAAGTACAATTTCTCTTCCGCATATATATTTAAACTATCTTGGTTAATAAATGTTTTTTCTACATAGTTTTTCTTAAAATATCTTGCGCTGGTTATAAAGTTAGTGGCTCGATTATACTCTGAATTTCCCTTAAAAATTTGGGATGAATGTCCAGCCCAATAATCATGAAAATTATATTTTACATTTTGTATTTCGGGTATTTGATCTTCATTTAGAGACAATATTTTATTTAAATTTTGACCAATAGATATTCCTGCTCCCCAACGTGCATAAGGAGAGTAAAACGGACGTTCTAGACTTATTAATTTACCATAATTACCATCTAAATCAATAGTGTAATTTAATCTTGCAGTTATAAAAGTGTTTAGTAATGTAGGAATAAAATAATTACTACTATATCCATTTTTATTACTAGTCAGACTATTTGTATAGGAATTTGTAAATTCGTGACCTATACCAAGGAAGTTTTTTTCGGTGAGATAAAATTTAGATTTTGAAGACGATAAATTAAGATCAGGAACGGAACTCCAAGAATCTAAGACTCTAATATAAACATCTACAGAATCTTGTGAAACCAATTTAATATGAGAAGTGATACTTCTTATATATCGCTGACTACGAATTAACCTTTCAGATTCCCTAATTAACAACGAATCTAAAGGTTTATTTTTTTTGATTAAGAGTAAATTTCTAATCGCTATTTTTTTAGTTTTTAGATGTAATGAATTTCCAGTTCGATCCATAAAATTCTTGGGAACCTGAGTAGAATCAATATCAGAAAACCCAAAAGGATCTAATGTTGTAATCTCTATATTCCGAATTATTTTCCCCTCATATTCTGTATAGTTTGGTTTTTTTATTTTCTGAAAACTACTTTTTCTAATTTTTTGTTTAGCAACAGGTTCGAATATTAATTTGTAAACAAATTGTGTAAATTTTCTTTTTTTAGAATATTTTTCAATTTTGCGATACATTTTTGAGGAATCAATTTTTTTTTCATTTTCTTGCGCAAAGGAAAGTTGATAACTAAACATTATCAAAACGAAAAATATCAATTTTAGTTTTACAATCATTTCCTTATTTAATTACCATCAAAATTACTACTAAAATAGTTTAAATTTTATTTACCTGTGAATTATGAAACTATTAGTAAAAATACTGTAACATACAACAAGTTATTTATAATGAAATTTGTAAAGTAATAATCTAAAACAAAACATTATGAAAACACAGATTCAGAATTTTAAAATGATAAGCAAAACTATCTTTTTTAGCGCTATAGGACTTTTATTTTCTATGAGTATTGAAGCACAAAATGCAAATACTCAAACGGAAACAAAAACAACCACTTTAACAAAAAAAGACTCAGATGGAGAACATAAAACTGTAAAAAAAGAAGTTACAAAAAAAGTTCAAAAAATAGAGTTGGGTGAAGAGAAATCAAATACAATAAATATTCCAACAATTGAATCACCAGTTATGGTAACTACCACAACAAAAATTACAAATCCTGATGGAAGTACTAGAACGGTAGATATTGATAGGAGTTCTTATTATGAATCAAATGGAAATAAGTATAAATTAGCATTAGATGCTTCAGGATATACAATGACTTATGGAGATTCTAAACCAGCTTTATTAAGAAAAACTTCAACTAACAGTTATATATTTAGATCAGAAAACAAAACTGCAATAGGATATTTCGATACAAATGGTGATTTAGTAGTAGAAATATATGATGATAAGTCAGATAAAGTTACAGTAGAAAAATATAGAGTTCTAAAAGATAAATAGATTTAGACTTATCTAAGTTCAAAACAAAAAAATCGGTTCATTTATTTGAATCGATTTTTTGCTTATTAAATTTTAAAAGAATAATTTTTTTCCACAAGTAGGTTCATTAAAATTGCATCCAAAGGATATAGAACTTTTAAAAGTAATGTTATAAATGTTACTTAAAATAAATAATATTTACGAAATATTTTTTGTAATTATGGAATGTGTAGGTTATTTTATTTCTGTTCTAATTGATATGATACTTGGTTTATTAATAATTTCAACATTATTTTTCTTTTCAAATTTACCTATTAAACAAGCAGTTGTAACTTCATTGTAGGTCATTTTTAATATATCAATTTTTGCAATAATTGGAATTTCTATGGAACTAGATTGTCTAAAATGAAAGATTTGGATATAAGTTTAAGTTAAGTGATTAAATTTGAATATTTTTGTAGAAAAAAAATGAAAAAGAATAAAAAAATAATTGGCTTCACGATTCTTACAATAGTGCTCTTATTCGTGGGAAAATACGTATATGACATGAATATCAATCATAATTTTGAAACGATAACCGAAGGAAAAGTATTTAAATCGGGTGTGATTCCGCCAGATGAAATAGAAAATTACGTTAAGAAATATAAAATAAAATCGATTGTCGATTTGCGTTTTCCAGGAACTGCTGATTTAGTTAATAATCCAGAAATTCCTGCCGAATTAACTGCCGAAAAAGAAGCGATTGCTAAAATAAAAGGTGTAAATTATTTTAATAATGGTTCAGACCAAGTTCCTACACAAGAAAATGTAAACACATTTCTAAAAATCATGGATAATAAAGCGAATTATCCGGTACTAATTCACTGCTATCACGGAGTAGGTCGTGCTGAAATGTATTCTGCAATATACAGAATAGAGTACGAAAATTTCACTAACAAAGAAGCCAGAGATGGCGTAAGAACACTAATAAAATTTAGTTCTTTTGATGATGGAAAACCAAAAGGAGAATACTTGATGCATTATAAAGCTAGAAAAGATTCGTTGAAGTAGTAATAAGTCTTAAAAATAAAAACAGAAAATTTAGAAATGGAGAAACAAAATACTGACGTAATAATTGAAAGTTCAAAAATATATTCCTCTAAGGCAATTTTAGGATTTTCAGTTTTTTTCACTACAATTTTTGGCGCGTTTTTATTAATGCAAAACCTTAAAGATGCAGGAAAAAAGAAAGAAGGAAATTTAGTTTTGTTGTTTTCTGTAGTGTTTACGATAGTATCAATTATAATTGTAAATATTCCAGACGAGCCTAAATCTTCACTCACTTATTTGATTAATATGGCAGGTGGAGGAATTCTTGTAGGATACTTTCAAAAAAAATATTTTCCTAATGAGGATAATTATGAAAAAAAGAAAATTTGGAAGCCATTAATAGTTTCCATAATTATAAGTATTCCTTTTGTTTGGGCTTTAATTTATACAATCAATAATCAAGGTTAACCTTAGTAATTTCAAAACTGGTCAAGCTTTGGAATGTTCGAAAGAATTATGATTTATGTATTATTTTTTTCTCACATTAAAACTTTAATCTTCACAAATAATCCCTTCAAATTCAAACATAAAAAAAGGGCGAAATCTAAATTTCGCCCTTTTACTTTTATTATAAAATCTATTAAATAAATATTGCAGTTATATAATATACAATAGCTGCAATTACAGCCGTAACAGGTATGGTTAGTACCCAAGCCCACAATAAGTTTATGGTAATTCCCCAACGTACAGCAGAAATCCTTTTTGTAATTCCTACCCCAATTATAGATCCCGCTATAGTATGCGTTGAAGATACAGGTACTTTAAAATGTTCTGTCATAAATAAAGTTAATGCTCCAGCAGATTCTGCAACAACACCTTCAAAAGAAGTTACTTTGGTGATTTTAGATCCCATTGTTTTTACAATTTTCCATCCACCACTTAAAGTTCCTAGCGCAATTACGCTATAACAAGCAATTGGAATCCAATCTGGCATTTGACCTTCTATTTTTACACCATCTTTGTCAGATGGTAATATAACGTGTAACCAACTTGGCAACGAATCTATACTAGCGCCACTGGTGTGAATGTAAACAGCAACTGCCGCCGCAATAATACCCATTACTTTTTGTGAATCATTACCACCATGACCTAAACTAAAGGAAGCAGATGATAACAATTGCATTTTTCTAAGAATTGCTTGCGATGTTGCGGTAGAAAAACTACTAAACAATAAATTAAAAATAGCAATACTAAAGAAGATGATAGCAACTAACAACCATTTAATGTTAGATGGTTCTGTAATAGTTGCTAGGAAATGGTTTTCAAATCGTGGTTTTTTTATACTATCATATCCTATTAGAACAGTACTTAAAAACCAAATAACTAATATCATTAAACCAATGGTCAATAATTTTGGATAAATATTCTTCTTAGAAGAATAAATTAACCAAACAGATATAAAATAGGAAATTAACATTCCTAATAAAGGAGCTAATACAATAAAAATTATAATGACCAATACACCTGTAGGTAAATGCCCTTCTTCTCCTGGTTTGTACCAGTTTACAACATTAAAACCTGCATGAGCAATTGCAGCTCCAGCAAATCCGCCTATTAAGGTATGTGATGATGATGAGGGAATTCCTTTCCACCAAGTAATTAAATTCCAGATAATTGCGGCAATAACTCCAGAGAGTATAACAGCCAAATTTATATTTTCAGTTTTTGCTGTTTTTGCTACCGTATCGGCAACACCAAATCCAAATACCCAAAATGCCAAAAAGTTAAAAAATGCCGCCCAAACCACAGCTTGAAATGGAGTTAAAACTTTAGTTGCCACAATAGTTGCAATTGAATTTGCCGCATCGTGAAAACCATTTATATAATCAAATATTAAGGCAAGTACTATAACAACTATAAGTAAAGTAAAATCCATAAAAGTTATTTTTTTTGTTTAAACTATTATGAATGTTTTACAGAAATAGCTTCAAGTGTTCTTGCAACACTTCTACATTTATCAGTAGCGTAATGAAGTGCAGATAAAACTTCTTTATATTTAATTATATTAATTGCATCATTCTCATTTTCAAATAAATCTGAAACAGCTTTGTCAAAAATGATATCTGCTTTACTTTCTAATTTGTATATTTTTTTTACAGCATCATTTATTTTAGGAAGATTTTTTAAATCTTTTAACTCAATTACTGCATTGTTTATATGGTTACAAGCTTCAACATTAATCTCTGTTAATTTTCTTATAGATTTATTAATCTTACCTACATTATACAATCTCATTCTGTTTGAAGCAGTATAAATATTATTAGCTACTTCATTTATTGAAGTGATTAATGAATGTATATCTTCTCTATCAAAAGGAGTAATAAAGTTTTTACTCAATTCAAGATTCATTTTATGAGTAGTTTCTTCAATATTAATAACTAATGATTCTACTTGTTTGTAATAATCAATACGATTTCCTTTTTCATCTTTACTAATGTTTACTGCCTCATGCAGATTCTCAGATAAAGAGAATAAATCATTAGAAGCTTTTATAAATAAAGGAAAAAAAATCGTGTCTTTAGGTACTAAAAATTGAAAGATATCTTTTAAAGCCATTTTAATTGTTATTAATTTTGGTACAAATGTAATAATGTAATGTTAAGTTAACATTAAATATTCAAAAATAATCTTTTATCATAAAACAAATTGAATGATTAAAATCATAATTGATTTTGTAATTTAGCCACATAAAAATATTATTATTTTTCAATTTATATATTACAAAATGGACATTAATTTCAACAAAAACGAAGACCACAATAAATTATTATTATCAGATTTAAGGCAACGTTTTGCCAAAGTAAAATTAGGCGGAGGCGAAAAACGCATCGAAAAACTACATTCAGAAGGCAAAATGACTGCTCGTGAACGTATAGATTATTTGCTTGATAATAATGAAAATAATATCGAAATTGGTGCTTTTGTAGGGGAAGGAATGTACAAAGAACACGGTGGTTGCCCGTCTGGTGGAGTAGTTGTAAAAATGGGATATGTTTCAGGAAAACAATGTATTGTTGTAGCTAATGATGCAACTGTCAAAGCTGGCGCTTGGTTTCCAATTACTGCAAAAAAGAACCTTCGTGCTCAAGAAATCGCTATGGAAAACCGTTTACCCATTATATATTTGGTCGATTCAGCAGGAGTTTATTTGCCATTACAAGACGAAATTTTTCCAGACAAAGAGCATTTTGGACGTATTTTTAGAAATAATGCCATTATGAGCAGCATGGGAATTACCCAAATTGCAGCGGTTATGGGAAGTTGTGTTGCTGGTGGTGCATATTTACCAATTATGAGCGACGAAGCCATGATTGTAGATAAAACGGGAAGTATTTTCCTTGCAGGAAGTTATTTAGTAAAAGCAGCTATTGGCGAAACGATTGATAATGAAACGCTAGGTGGAGCAACCACACATTGCGAAATTTCTGGTGTTACGGATTATAAAGCTAAAGATGATAAAGATGCTTTAGACAGAATAAAAAGCATTGTTGGTAAAATTGGCGATTTTGACAAAGCAGGTTATAATCGAGTTAAATCAGAAAAACCAGCTCTAGACCCAAATGATATATACGGAATTATACCAAAATCACGTGCAGATCAATATGATATGTATGAGATTATAAAACGCATGGTCGATAATTCTGAATTTGATGAATACAAAGGCGATTACGGAAAAACACTCATCACAGCTTATGCTCGCATAGATGGTTGGGCTGTGGGAATTGTTGCTAACCAACGTAAGGTAGTTAAAAATGCCAAAGGAGAAATGCAATTTGGTGGTGCGATTTATTCAGATTCTGCTGATAAAGCCACTCGTTTTATTGCCAATTGTAATCAAAAGAAAATTCCACTAGTTTTTGTACAAGATGTTACAGGATTTATGGTTGGAAGTAAATCAGAACATGACGGAATCATAAAAGATGGTGCAAAAATGGTAAATGCCGTTTCTAATTCGGTAGTGCCAAAGTTTACTGTAATTGTAGGTAATTCTTACGGTGCAGGAAATTATGCCATGTGTGGAAAAGCGTATGATCCAAGATTAATTTTTGCTTGGCCAAGTGCCGAATTGGCTGTGATGGGAGGAACTCAAGCCGCAAAAGTATTGGCACAAATCGAAGCATCATCACTAAAAGCTAAAGGAGAAGTGATTGATGAAGACAAAGAAAAAGAATTATTTGACAAAATAAAAGCACGTTACGACGAACAAGTTTCTCCATATTATGCAGCTTCACGTTTGTGGACAGATGCAATTATAGATCCATTAGAAACTAGAACTTGGATTTCGATGGGAATCGAAGCAGCAAATCATGCACCAATCGAGAAACAATTTAATTTGGGAGTAATTCAGGTTTAGATTTTTAATCATACAATAGTTTAAAAATTTTATTTCGTCTATAATGAAAATAAGAATTATGAATAGAATATTTTGCTCAATAATAATTGTATTATCAATTGTGAGTTGCTCGTCAATCAAAAAACATAATGAGCATTTAGATGATTTAATTTCTGAAAAAAAATTAAAATCTGATACCGATTTTATTTATAAAAAATTACAAGATTTACACCCGAAATTGTATTGGTATATTACTAAAGAAAAGCTAGATTTTAAATTTGATAGTTTAAAGTCTACAATTAATAAACCAATGACTAGTTTCGATTTTTATAAAAAAATCACACCAGTTATTTGTGAAGTTAGACAAGGGCATATGTTTGTGGTTCCTTCGATAAAGCAGTATTCTAAAAAAGAAACGGCAAGTATAATAAAACGTGGAGACGGGCCATTGTCACAATTTGATTTTGAAGTTTTTAATAACAAATTATATGTTGTAAAGAATAAATCAAATAATAAAACAATTCAAGTTGGAAGTGAAGTTGTTTCTATCGATGGACAAAATGTTTCTATTTTAATTAACGATTATAAAAAGAACTTTACTTCTGATGGATTTAATCAATCGTTTAAAAATAATTTTTTAGGACAACGTTTTTCAACCCTATATTCTTTAAATAATGATATTAAAGATTCTTTAAAATATGATTTTAGTTTTAAAAATGAATTGAAATCTATTGTAATAAAAAGACAAATTATAGATTCTACAGGTATTAAAAAATCAAAAATAGTTTTTACTAGAGAACAAAAAAAAGCAATAGCAAAAAAGAAAGACATTTTTGGTTACGAAGCCAAAAACAAAAAATATATGCGCAATCTTAAATTTATCGAAAAAGATAGCAGCATTGCAATTATGAAAATTCAAGGATTTAAAGAAGGTGATTCAAAAGAATTTTACAAGCAAAGTTTCCAGAAAATTAAAAAATACAATACTCAAACTTTAATAATCGATTTAAGAAATAATGGAGGTGGAAGACTAAATGAAATTTCAAACCTATATACTTATTTATCTGATAAGGATTTTAAGTTTATAGAAAAATCACAAGTTACTAGAAAAGCAAGCTTATTATATGCTGATTATTACAAAGGAGGAGGAGTTGGAGGTAAAATACTGAAAACAATATTTGCACCATTTTATTACCCAATAATGTATTTTTCAGTACATAAAATAGGTGATAATTATTATAGTTACACAAATTCTAAAGTTAAAAAAGTAAATGCAGACAGTTTTAGTGGTAAAGTGTATGTATTAATAAACGGAGGTAGTTTTTCTGCATCAAGTATCATTTCATCTAATTTGAAAGGCTCAAAAAGAGCATTATTTGTGGGAGAAGAAACAGGCGGAGCATATAACGGAACAGTTGCAGGAAGAATGCCATTGATCGAAATGCCACACTCTAAAATAAATGTAAGAATGGGGTTAATGGCTTGTATTCCAACTTATAAAACAGATGTTGAAGGTCACGGAATTATGCCCGACAAAGAAATAATACCAACTTTAGAAGACAGAATTAAAGATAATGACCCCGAATTAAACTGGGTTTTACAAGATTTAAAAGCCAATAACACTGACGTTTCTAAAAATTAATTTAAAATGAAAAAATTAAGTTTAATATTTACGATAATAATTACATTACAAAACCTTTCTGCACAGGAAACAACTCGTCGCGATTCGCTTCAAGGCGGATTAAGATTAGAAAGAACTTGTTTCGATGTGCAACGATATGACTTGAATATTAAAGTTAATATTGACGAAAAATCAATAATTGGTTATAATGATATTACTTTCAAGGTTGTTGAAAAAACATCTAAAATTCAAATCGATTTATTCGAAAACATGCAAATTGACAGTATAGTTTATAATTCAAAAAAATTGAACTATAAAAGAGATAATCTTGCAGTTTTTATTTCTTTTAATGAAGATTTAAAGATTGGAAATCAAGAAAAAATCAGATTTTATTATTCAGGTAATCCAATTATTGCTAAAAGAGCACCTTGGGACGGCGGTTTTGTATTTACAAAAGACAAACAAGGAAAAAATTGGGTTGGAGTAGCTTGTCAAGGAACTGGAGCAAGTTTGTGGTATCCTTGTAAAGATTCTCAAAGCGACGAACCAGATTTAGGTGCAACTATAAAAGTAGCTGTTCCTAATGGTTTGATGGATGTCTCTAACGGACGTTTTCTAGGAAGTGAAGATTTAAAAAATGGCTACACTCGTTATGATTGGGAAGTAAAAAATCCTATAAATACGTATGACATTACCTTAAATATTGGTGATTACGTACATTTTGGAGAAAACTATAAAGGTTTAGATTTAGATTATTATGTTTTGCGAGAAAACGAAGAAAAAGCGCGCAGACAGTTTGAGGAAGTAAAACCTATGATGGATTGTTTTCAGTCTAAATTTGGAACTTATCCTTTTGCTTCCGACGGTTATAAATTGGTTGAAACACCTTATTTAGGTATGGAACATCAAAGTGCCGTGGCATACGGAAATCATTATGATAAAGGTTATTTAGGAAGAGATTTGTCTGGAACAGGAATGGGAATGCTCTTCGATTTTATTATCATTCACGAATCAGGTCACGAATGGTTTGGTAACAGCATAACTTCTAGAGATATTGCAGATATGTGGATTCATGAAGGATTTACTTGTTATACAGAAACTGTATTTTTAGAATGCCAATATGGTTACGAAAAATCACAAACATATATTAATGGACTCCAAAAAAACATACAAAATGACGAGCCAATTATTGGTCCTTTTGGTGTAAACAAAGAAGGATCTGGAGACATGTATTACAAAGGAGCATTAATGTTAAATACAATAAGAAGTATTATAAATGATGATGTAAAATGGTGGGCTATTTTATTAAAGTATTCCCAAACCTATCGTCACCAGATTATTGATACTAAAAACGTAATAGATTTTTTTAATACAGAATCAGAAATCAATTTAACACCAGTTTTTAATCAGTATTTAAGATACAACACAATTCCTACTTTAGAATTGAAAAAAGAAAAAGGAAAACTGTCTTACCGATGGAAAACACAAGAAACAAATTTTAGTATGCCAATTGATATTAATGTAAAAAATAAAATAATTCGTTTGTCACCAAACAATAATTGGAACTTATCTAATATTAAAATTAAAAAATTGAGTGATGTTGAAGTTTTAAAAAATAAATTCTTTATTGATATTAAATAAAATAATTATATTGTTATTTTATTTGCTAAATTTTTGTAATTTAGTAATATAATTTAACTTAATTATTATGGATACGGTAAAAAAACTAAACAAATGGGCAAACGCTCACACTTATAAGTGGCTTGATATATTAAGGATTTTTTTAGGTGTTTTTTTATTTACAAAAGGAATTTCATTTTTAACAAATACCCAGTATTATATTCATTTAATAGAGCCAATTAGAAATTTAGGAGGAGGAATGTTGTTTGTGCATTATATTGTTGCCGCACATTTAGTTGGTGGTATAATGATAGTTTTCGGATTACTTACAAGATGGGCAATTATGTCGCAACTCCCCATTTTATTAGTTGCTTTTTTAATTAATTTTATTGGAGAAATGAATGTTGCAAATTTAGTTTTATCGCTCTCTATTTTTCTTATTTGTATTTTCTTCCTCTTTTATGGAAGCGGAAAACACTCAGCTGATTATTACTTTAAGATGCAACAATAATTATAATAAAAAAGATCTTTAAATATCAGCCTTTTTTTGTGCTTGCTATAAAGCGGCTGGTACTTTACTCCAATTTATACCTCTTTTTATTCGTAAAAGTTGTGTTTCTGTAACTTTAGTTCGTTTGGCTAATTCTCTAAGAGAAACACCTTCGTTTATACGTTTCTTAATAATCATAACCTGATTAACAGTTAGTTTCGTATTGGATCTATGTCCACCATTTATAAGAATTTTTGCTTTTGCTTTTATAACACTTGGACTATTTTTTTGATGCAAAGCATTTTCTTCACGAGTCATCCATTTTAGATTAGAATGATGATTGTTTAGTTTATCATAATCAATATGAGCTACTAAATTATGCTCTTCCGAAGGTTTATCTGAAAAATAAATAGCTACATATCTGTGTACAAGATTTCCAAGAGTTTTTTTTCGTTTTCTTTCTGCTAACAGGTATTTCTTTTTATGAATTAATCTTGCTTTATCGAGTAACAACTCTGTTTTTACAATTTTGTTTAAAATTGATTTATATTTTTTATGTTTATCACCTATATTATCTAATTCCTTTTTATAGGACTTAATTTCTAATTTTAGCGTTGCAATTTCTTGTTGCGCAGGTAAGAATTTTTCACTTTCTTCTTTTGTAATAGGTGTTAAAATCGTAATATTAATAGCTGGATAACCTTCCGTTAGTATTTGACTTAATATTTTCTCTAACCCAGTTGCAAGCGTAATTCGTTTTATGTTTCCATAATTTGATACGTATAATTCATATTTTTCAGCAAATGGAGATTTTAGTTTAATCTGTTTCCAAATTTCTTCGTCATAAAACCTTTTAATATAATTACCCATAATTAAAATATTTTAATTTAGTTCTTTCTGTCCCATTTTCATTAAATAAGCCTTCAGAAATGCATCAATATTACCATTCATTACACCATCTACATCACTAGTTTCGTGACCAGTTCTTACATCTTTTACTAATTTGTATGGTTGCATAACATAGTTTCTAATTTGTGAACCCCATTCTATTTTCATTTTTCCAGCTTCAATATCGTTGCGCTGTTCTTGTTGCTTTTTCAGTTCAATTTCATACAATTGAGAACGCAACATTTGCATGGCTCGATTCCTATTATCATGTTGCGAACGTGTTTCTGAACACTGAATCTGAATTCCTGTTGGTTTGTGGGTTAGCTGTACCTTGGTTTCCACTTTATTCACATTCTGACCACCAGCACCACTAGAACGAGCTGTAATTATCTCAATATCAGCAGGATTTATCTCGATTTCTATTGTATCATCAACCAACGGATATACATAAACCGAAGCAAAGGATGTATGACGCTTGGCATTACTATCAAAAGGGGAAATTCGTACCAATCTGTGCACGCCATTTTCACCTTTCAAATAACCAAAAGAATAATCACCTTCAATTTCTAATGTAACTGTTTTTATACCAGCTGCATCACCTTTCTGAAAATTCAATTCTTTAATCTTGTAACCTTGATTTTCAGCCCACATCATATACATACGCATAAGCATTTCTGCCCAGTCGCAACTTTCTGTTCCACCAGCACCAGCGGTAATTTGCAATACAGCACTCAAAGAATCTCCTTCGTCCGAAAGCATATTTTTAAATTCGATTCCTTCAATATGCGTATTTGTTACCTCATATTGCGCATCTAATTCTTGTTCAGAAAGTTCACCTTCTTTATAAAAATCGTAGGCTAATTGTAATTCGTCAGCCATTTCGACTGCTTTATTGTAATCCTCAACCCATTTTTTCTTCGACCGAAGGTTTTTTACAATTATTTCTGCCGCTTTTGCGTTGTTCCAAAAATCGGGAGCAAAGGTTTTCTCTTCCTCGTTTGTAATTTCTATTAGTTTAGCATCAACGTCAAAGATACCTCCTCAACGCACCAAGACGCTCCACAATACCTTTTATTTGTTCGGTATTTGTCATAAAATTGTTTAGTTTTGTAATAAGTTATTTGAAGCCATTCCCGCTATCCGTTGCAATCTTTTGCTTTCTAAAGAAAAAAGCAAAAGGATTTCCACTACTATCGGGGCTAGAAAAGCATGATTAATTTAAATAATAATAATCAAATTTAAGAATTCTATTCGATATATGGAAATAAATTTAGTTAGTGATACCGTAACCAAACCTACACAAGAAATGTTAAACGTTATGTTTGGAAAGCGCCTTATTTTTTCCATCTGGGACTATGGCAAATCAAACAGCAATCAAGCTACATACAAATCCTGGAGAGCAAGTCATTTGTGATAAATATTCACATATTTACCACTACGAAGGTGGTGGAGCCTCTTTTAATAGTGGTGTTTCCTGTAATCTTGTAGATGGAAATCGTGGCATGATTACCGCCGATTTAGTAAAAAATGCCATAAACGATCCAGAATTTTACCACGCACCACTCACGAGTTTGGTAAGTATCGAAAACACTACAAATAAAGGTGGCGGTGCTTGTTATGACCTGCAACCACTTAGGGAAATAAAACAAGTTTGTTTAGAAAATAATTTGAAATACCATCTTGACGGTGCTAGATTGTGGAATGCTTTGGTCGCAAAAAAGCAATCGCCAACACAATTCGGAGAATTATTTGACACCATTTCGGTTTGTTTGTCTAAAGGATTGGGTGCTCCAATTGGTTCGGTTTTAGTTTCCGACGCAAAAACGATTCATAGAGCACTTAGAATTCGTAAAATTTTTGGAGGGGGAATGAGACAAGCTGGTTATTTAGCTGCTGCTGGAATTTATGCTTTAGATAATCACATAGATCGTTTGTCAGAAGACCATCGTCGAGCAAGGGAAATAGCACAAGTTTTGCAAAATTTACCTTGGATAGCATCAGTAGAACCTGTAGAGACTAATATTCTTATTTTTTCAGTACAATCTTATCTTGACGAAAAAATAATTACTGAGAAATTGAGAGAAAAAGGAATTTCTATTAGTTCTATGGGGCACGGAAAATTACGTATTGTAACACACTTAGATTATCGTGAAGTAATGCATAGTTATGTATTAGAGGCTTTACAAAGATTATCTATTTAAAAAATATGGGATAAAAAAAAACGAGCTTTTTAGCTCGTTTTTTTTTATCCCATATTTTCATCATTATTTTCATTTTGTTTTGGCTTTGTGTCTTTATCAGTTTTCTTTTTGTTAAAACGATAAGTAAATGATAGTGTAAACTGTCTTCTTCTCCACTGCATTTCACTATTTGAAATAAGAGTTGCGGATTGTGTTTGCTGAATTCTTTTTCTTGAATTGAAAACATCATTCACATTGAAAGAAATAGTTCCCATATCTTTTAAGATGTCTTTGCTAAAAGCTAAGTTTGCCGCTGCAGTTCCTTTTGTTACTCCTTGTCCATTTTTTTGAGGCGCATTATAATTGGCACTAGTTTGCCAATCAATTTTGTATGGCAAGTTAATTTTTGAACTTAATCTAGCAGACCAAGCTGTTGCTTTTTTGTTAAAATCAATATTTATTAATTGGTTATTAACATCAGTATAAGTATAATTTCCACTAGTTTTAACATCAAATAAATTAAAGTTACTGTTTAGTTTCCACCATTTTTTGAAGTTATAATTTAAAGTGAATTCAAATCCTGTTCTGTCTTCAGTAGCAAGGTTAAATGGAGTGTTGATAACCACAGGGACTCCATCAATAAAGTCACCACGTTCTTTTCTTACAAATTGAAATGAATCTGTGGTATGATTGATATAAAATGAAGTATTAAAAGTTATTTTATCCCATTTTTTCAAATAACCAATATCATAGGCATCACTCATTGCTGGATTGATATTAGGATTTCCTTGAAATAAATTGACATTACTCGTATAAGAAGCAAAAGGGTTGATAAAACGATCTCTTGGTCTTGAAATACGTCTGCTATAATTTAATGAAATACTACTGTTATCTGATATTTCATAAGTTAAGAAAGCACTTGGGAAGAAATTCTCGTAATTTTTATTATTGAAAGTATTTGATTGTGGTAAGTTCACTTCTATATGAGAGTTTTCGTATCTAAGACCAGCTAAATAAGAGAATTTATTAATTTTTGATCCAAATTGTACATACAAAGCATTTACGTTTTCAACATAATCTAAAGTACCAGTCAGAAATGGATTTTCTGTTAAAGGGTCATTAAAATTGAATTTTTCAGAAACTAGGTAATCTGCTAATAATTTTACATAATTCCCTCTAAATCCTGCTTCAATTCGTGCTATTTTTTTAATTGGAAGGACATAATCAGCTTGAATTAAGTTTCTGCCTTGCTTGTTGTTTTTTGCACTTGCGGCCGAAGATACAAAACCTCCTGTTTCTATTACTGTTCCTTCAATTTCAGAGTTTTCTTTATCTATTTCTTGTGAAAAAGCACCATCAATACTTAATTGGTGTCCGTCTTTTTTAAATTTTTTGATAAAATTAGTCGTATATTCTACCGTTTCATTTTTAGAAAGAGCATCATTGTCTCGTTGGCGTGTTTCTATGTAGTTATTGTTTCCGTCAAAATTATGGTATAATACGTTTTCATTATTTTCACCATTATTGTTTCTGTAGTTGAAAGCGTTTGTCCATGAAGTATTTTTATCCAATAGTAATTCGATTCCGAAATTCACGTTTGCGCCTTCTCCATTTTTTTTACTATCTCTTCTTTCTTGTGTAAAAGATCTTTGGCTACCGTTATTATTAAAACTTTGGGTGTCAATATTAGTATAACCTGGATTTTTCCTTTTGTTATAACCTATAGTTGTAAAAAAATTAAACAACTCACTTTTTAGGTTAATATTTGCCGAAGCACTTGAGTTTTCTGGTTCTCCAGCCGAAACAATAAACGTTCCGTTAAGACCTTGGTTCTTGCCTTTTTTTAGAATAATATTTATAATTCCACCACCACCTTCAGCATCATAACGAGCAGATGGGTTGGTTACAACTTCTACTTTATCAATCGCATCTGCAGAAATTAAACGCAAAGCATCATTCACATTGGCGGCATTTGAAGGTTTTCCATCAATTAGAATTCTAACATTTTCGTTACCACGAAGACTTACTGTACCTTCGGTACTCACTGAAACAGATGGAACATTGTCTAAAACATCACTTACTGTTCCTCCTCTTACTAGTATATCTTTACCAACATTATATACTTTTTTATCTAATTTTATATCGACAGTAGTTTTTTCTATACGAACTTCTATGGCATCTAATTTCTGAGCTTCATCTTCAAGAAAAACGGTACCTAAATTTTTACTTAAAGTAAGTACTTGGTTTTTAACTTCAATATTTTTGAAGGAAATGAACTCATATTTTATATCATAAGTTCCAGGATTTATTTCGATAGAAAAATTTCCTTTACTATCTGTAATTCCTCCAGATACTGCTTGTGCAGCATTTGGTTTCCTAAATGTAATTGTAGCGTATTCTAAAGGTAATGAAGTCGATTTTTCAATAATTTTTCCAGTAAGAATAATTTTTTTACTGTCTGTTTTTTCTTGTGCAAAAAGTGTTGAAATACCTAATAAAAAAAATAAAGCAAAAGCTTTTGTAGTAGAATTCATAATTTTATACTTATATGTTGCAAAAATAATATTTGCTTTTATTTTTTTCTGCCAAATTGTTGTTAAAAGGCTTTAGATTTAGACTACTAACATATTGAGATTATGTTTTACGTAATTTAAGACATTAAAATTTTAAATTATTTCGTTAATTCTTTCCGTTGGTCTTGCAATTACAGCTTTATCTCCGTTCATAATAATAGGCCTTTCAATAAGTTTCGGATTATCAATCATTGCTTGAATGATTTCGTCATCAGACAGATTTTTATTTTATAATTTGATATCCAAATAGTTTCTTTTTTTCGAACCAATTCTATTGGAGATATGTTTAATTTTCTGAGTAATTCTTTTAACTCTTCTTTAGTGGGAATATTTTCCAAATAATTAATTATATGAAAAGGTTGTTTTGTATTTTCTAAAAAACAAATACCTTCTCTAGATTTAGAACAACGTGAATTATGATAAATAGTAATCATATTTTAGATATATTTGGAATATTAATAAATTGTGCTACAAATTTAATAAAATAGAACCAACTTAAATAAATTATACATGTTTATAGAACAAGCTTACAAAGGAAACAATACTTGGTGGAGAGTACTAATAACTGCAGCTATTACAATGGGTGTGTTTATTATGAATTTGATTATGTTCTTAATTTTATCGAAAGAAGATATGGCAAATGCTTATGATTTGATGAAACAGATACCAAATAATATAGCACTTGTTATGAATTTATTACCTTTTGCATTTTTGCTAGGGATTTTATTTTTGTTAGTATATTTTCTTCATCAAAGAAGTATTCTGTCTTTAACAACATCTAGAAAAAAAATTGATTATAGAAGAATTTTATTTTCTTTTGGATTAATTATTTTTATTTCGTTAGTTGGTTTTGCTATTTCTTATTCGATAGATAATTCTAATATAAAATGGAATTTTAACCCAATAAATTTCTCGATATTATTTATTCTAAGTATGATATTATTGCCTTTCCAAATTGGTTTAGAAGAATACTTATTTAGAGGTTTTTTGATGCAACAAATAGGGATAGTTGTTAAGAATAGATGGTTTCCATTAGTTATTACGTCGGTTTTATTTGGATTATTTCATAGTGCAAATCCTGAAGTTGCTGAAATGGGATTTGGTGTAATGGTATTTTATATAGGAACAGGATTATTATTAGGAATAATGACACTTATGGACGAAGGTTTAGAGCTATCTTTAGGATTCCACTTAGGAAATAATTTAATCGCAGCCACATTAATAACTTCCGATTTTTCAGCATTACAAACTGATGCAGTTTTTAAATATGTTGGTGTTCAAAATCCAAACGAGATGCTAAATGAAATGATAGTTTCTATAGTTATTACTTATCCTATAATCTTATTTATTTTGGCAAAAAAATACAATTGGACGAATTGGAAACAAAAATTAACGGGTAAGTTAAATTTAAAACCATCAATTTGATGACTATTCTCAAGAGCAGAATACTAAATTAATAATAATAAACTGAAATGAGAATAGACAAGATAATTTTAATCTTCATTTTGACTTTTTGTATATCGTCACAAAGTCAAACAAATAAAAAATTAAGTAAGCCAGAAAAAGATTTTGAAAAATTTTGGATGACTTTTAAAGATAATTATGCGTTTTTTCAATTAAAACAAGTTGATTGGGACAAAACTTATGCAAAGTATAAACCTTTAATAAACAGTAAAACTAAAGAATCTGAATTAGTAAAAATATTTAGCGAAATGGTTGAACCTTTGAAAGATGGACATATTACAATCTCAAAGGGGGAAGAAATTTTATATAAAGTTAAAAAGCCATCTTTATTCAAACAAGAGTTTAAAGGACTTGAAAAAGAGTTATGGAAAACGAGTTTTGAGACATTACAAAGAAATGGTTTTTCAGAAATTAAAGGAATTGGACCAACAGTAAAAGAAGAAAATTTATATTATGTTTCACAGAATTCCGAAATTGGATTTATTAGAATATCTCGTTGTTTTGGAAATTTAGAAAGCATTTTTGACGATAAAAAAGAAATTGAAGACACAAAATTAATGCTAACTTTATTTGATAGCATTATAAATTCATTCTCTAAAACTAAAGGAATAATAATCGATATTCGAGCAAATGGAGGAGGTCATGGTGGTGAAGATTTAGCAAGTAGATTTGCAGTTGAGAAAATTATCACACATTATAAAGCAACAAGATTAAAAGGAGGTTATGAAAATACTACTGAATTGGAACCAATTTATATAACGCCAAATAATGGGGTTAAATACTCAAATCCAATTGTAATTTTAACTAATGATAAAACCGCAAGTTCAGCCGAGGACTTTACAATTTCACTTTATAAACAGAAAAATGTAACAACCATTGGAACAAACACTTCGGGAATGTTGTCTGATATGTTTGGCACAGATTTATCGAACAAAATTTCTTTTACACTTTCCAACCAAAGATATTATTCAATTGAAAAAATACAACTTGAAGATATTGGGGTACCTGTCAAATTTGAGATTATAAACACAAAAAAAGATATTGAAAATAAAACTGATCCAGTGATTTTAAAGGCAATTGAAGTTTTAAAATAAGAAAAACACCAATAAATCTTATTTACGAGATTCCTAGAAAAGAGGAAAATCATTATTTATCTTTTCAAAAAATTTATAAATTAGAAAAAAAACATGGTTTTCCGAACCTTGCAAAGCTCCAAACTATATAAACTTAGACAATGAATAAATTAACTTACAAAAATGTTCATAATAGATTTAAGCTAAATGGTTTTCATTTTAGCAACGAAGATCTTTGTCGTGTGGCTTATAGTTATATAAAAGAAGGAAACGAAAACGAAAAGCCAGTTGGTGATTTTATTCTCGACTGGTTTGATGAGAAACCTTATCTAGAAATTATGACTTCTGGAACAACAGGCAAACCAAAGATTATTAGAGTGCAAAAACAAGCTATGGTTAATTCTGCATTAGCAACAGGAGATTTTTTTGAATTGCAACCCGGAAACAGTGCTTTAAACTGTTTGCCTGTAAAATACATTGCAGGAAAAATGATGTTTGTTCGTGCTTTTATTCTAGGGTTGGATATGGATTTTGTAGAGCCTAGTTCTTCTCCGATGAATCGAAATGAAAATAATTACGATTTTGTAGCCATGGTTCCATTACAAGTCGAAAATTCATTAAACCAATTAAATCAAATTAAAACATTAATTATTGGCGGTGCAAAAATAAATAATGATTTAGAAAAAAAACTAGTTAAATCTAAATGTAACATTTTTGAAACCTACAGCATGACAGAAACAGTTACACATATTGCGGCTAAAAGAGTAGGAGAGAAGTCATTTACAATTTTACCTAATATTTCTATTTCTCAAGATGATAGAAATTGTTTAGTAATATCTGCTCCAAATTTGAATCCAGAAAATATAGTTACTAATGATGTTGTCGAATTAGTTTCGGACAATCAATTTATATGGTTAGGACGTCAAGACAATGTAATAAATAGTGGAGGAGTTAAATTATTTCCTGAGCAAATTGAAGCAAAACTTTTAGCAAAAATTCCCAATAGATTTTTTGTTGCAGGAATTCCAGATGAAAAATTAGGAAAAAAATTAATACTTTTTATCGAAGGAAATGAATACCAAACCAAGTCTTCTCTTTATGATGATTTAAATAAATTTGAGAAACCAAAAGAAATAAAATTTATTCCGCATTTTGCCGAAACAGAAACAGGAAAAATTAAAAGAAATGAGATTGTAGTTTTATATTAGTTACAACCTGTTTTTATTAATCATTATTTTTTCTATTTCTTTTATTTTTGAATTGTTTCAAAAGTGTACTTTTAAAATCCTCTTCTGCTTTTTTGAGCAATAATATTTTCTGAGGGCTAATTACGCCTTGTAAATCTTTTACAAACTGACGTTTTTTGTCTTCTAAATCTGCATCAATATTTTCGGATTCATTTAGTAATTTTAGAGTCGATGCATCAGACATTCCAGCTGTATTTTCGGGTTTAAGCTTAAGCATAAGTTGTCTTTTTTGCTTATGTAAATCCAGTTGGTTGTCGCTAAATTTATTAAAAATAGGCCAGAATTTTTCAGCTTCTTGAGACGTTAAATCTAATTTATTTGAAATAAATGCTACTCGAAGCGCTTTAACTCGTTCTGCTTTTCTTTCAAAGTCTTGACCAAAACTTATGGTACAAACAAATAGCAATATTAATGTAATTATTTTTTTCATTATATATGTTTTAGTATAAATATTCTTTAGCATAATTTTTTGTGTCTTGATCATATAAATCCAATGATTCTTCGATTGCAGTAATGTCATCATCAGATAAATTTTCTATAATATCTTCAGTACTTATTGTTGTTGCGCAAGCTAAATAATCCTCGGTAGTTATATTATCAACTTTTGTAGTATTCAAATACATAGTTGTAAACAAACCAACTACAAAAACAGCTGCCACTGCCGAAAACCAAAAATTTCTAGTCTCAAAAAGCGAAATCACTTTAACTTCTTTTTCAGAAAGTTGATTCATCATTTTAGCTTCAAACTGTTCAAAATAGTTCTCTGGGATTCTAAATCCGCTGTCTATTTTTGGGTCGTTATCTAAATCAAATTGTTTCATGTTATTAAGACTATTATTGTGTAAAAAGGTTTAATCTATTTTTAAAAATTCTTCTATTTTCTTCACTGCATGAAAATAGGAAGCTTTCAAAGCACCAACCGAAGTTCCTGTAATTTCAGCAATTTGTTCGTATTTTAGCTCTTCAAAATATTTCATTTTAAAAACCAATTGTTGTTTTTCTGGCAAATTAGCAATCGCTTTTTGTAATTTGAGTTGAATCTCATTTCCATCAAAATACACATCACTTTCCAGTTTATTTATCGCTTTTTGTTGTACTTCCTCACTCGAAATGCCACTTTTTTTAGCTCGTTGTTGCATAAAAGTAATGGCTTCATTTGTTGCGATACGATACATCCAAGAAAAAAGTTTACTATCGCCTTTAAAATTCTTCAAATTCTGAAAAATTTTTACAAACGTATTTTGCAGCACATCATCGGTATCATCATGACTCAAAACCATATTTCTTACATGATTATACAACGGTTTCTGATACAATTGCAAGAGTTTCCTAAACGCATCATTTTGCGTTTTAGGATTCAATAATTCAGCGATAAAAGCTTTTTCGTCTTGCAAAAGTAGGTTTGTTTTATAAGTAAGACTAAAGATATTCAAAAAGGTTTAATCTATTTTTTTTTGAAGCAAATATTTCCGACTTCTTACAACCATATTCCTGCTATTCGTTGCAATCTTTTTTTCTTGTTCTCGATACTCCTCGCTATAAAAGCGAGGAACTCGAACTGACAAATAAAAGGATTTCCACTGCTATCAGGGCTAGTTTATTAACTAAATCGTATTCTTGTAGTTTTTTCAAAAAAAGTAAACAACCAAAAACTACAAACAAACTTTTCTTCTCATCTTTGCAATTCTAAAACAAAAAAAATGATTCAAACCGTAATTTTCGATATGGACGGCGTAATTGTCGATACAGAACCTGTTCACCATTATGCATTTCACCAACATTTTAAGGTTTTAGACATCCTTGTTTCACCAGAAATGTATGCTTCCTTTACAGGAAATTCGACCAGAAATGTGTATCAAAAATTGAAAGAAACTTTTAATATCCCACAAGATGTAGAAGATTTAATCAATGCAAAGCGAGATTTATTTAATGAAGCATTCGATAAAAAGGAAGATTTATTTTTGCTTGATGGTGTAGAAGATTTAATAAAAGACTTACATAAAAATGGAATTCAGCTTATTTTAGCTTCCTCTTCCTCAAAAGTTACAATCGAAAGAATTTTTAAACGATTCAATTTGCATAAATATTTCACGCACATTGTTTCAGGCGAAGATTTTCCAAAATCGAAACCACATCCCGCTATTTTCTTGCACGCCGCTTCATTATCTATAGCTCCAAAAGAAAATTGTATCGTTATCGAGGACAGTACAAACGGAATAAAAGCAGCAAAAGCAGCAGAAATTTATTGTATAGGTTATGATAGTCCTAATTCTAAATTGCAAGATTATTCTCTAGCAGATAGAGTAATAAGTCATTTTAATGAATTAAGTTTCGACAAACTTACTTAACCAACCGCTTCTTTATAAACTCTCAAGCAACGTTCTCTTGCAAATTTGTGATCTACGATAGGTTCTGGATAGTACGAAGTTTCTAATTCTGGAATCCATTTTTTGATGTATTTTAAGTCTTTATCGAACTTTTTTATTTGTTCTGTTGGATTAAAAATCCTGAAATACGGCGCTGCATCTACTCCAGAGCCCGCAGCCCATTGCCAGTTGCCCACATTACTTGATTGTTCGTAATCTAATAGTTTTGTAGCAAAATAAGTTTCTCCCCAGCGCCAATCGATTAGTAAATGTTTGCACAAAAAACTGGCTACTATCATTCGCACCCTGTTGTGCATGTGTCCAGTTGTATTAAGTTCTCTCATTCCTGCATCTACAAAAGGATAACCTGTTTTTCCTTTGCACCATTTTTGGAATAAATCTTCGTTGTTTTCCCAAATAATAGCATCGTATTTTTCTCTAAAACTTTTATTTATAGTATGTGGAAAATGCCACAATATTTGCATAAAAAATTCTCTCCAAATGAGTTCTTTAAAAAAGGTTTCATTGTTACTTTTTATAGCTTCCTTCATCATTTTTCTGATAGAAACTGCTCCGAAACGAAGGTAAATTCCCAAAAAAGAAGTTTTGTTTTGAGAAGGAAAATTTCTTGTTGCTTCGTAATTGTCTATTAAATTATCAGAAATATCATAAGGAGAAATTTTTATTTTTGAAATTTTAAATCCTATATCATCTAAACTCAAAAAAGGGTAGGAGTGAGCCACAATTTTATCTAAATAATCCTCTGAATTGTAATTTTGTAAAGTGGTTTGCTTAAATTTTTCTTTCCATTTATTAGAATATGGTGTATAAACAACATAAGGTTTTCCGTCATCTTTTGTGACTTCACTTTTTTCGAAAATAACTTGGTCTTTGCTAGTTAGAAATTCGATATTGTGGCTCAAAAAAAGCTGATTGAGTTCTTTATCTCGTTTGCGAGCATAAGGTTCGTAATCGTGGTTTGTATAAATCGTTTTTACTTTATTTTCTGAAATAAGTGTTTCGAAAATATTGAAAGGTTTTCCGTGAAAAATCGCTAATGATTTTCCAATAGATTTCAGTTGGTTTTGAATCTTTTCTAATTGTTGGTGAATAAAAGTAACACGCGCATCGTCTTTGGGTAATTGAGAAAGAATACTATCATCGAAAATGAAAATAGGCATGACTGTTTCATCGCTATTTAAAGCATGAAAAAGTCCTACATTATCGTCTAATCGCAAATCACGTCGGAACCAGAATATGTTCATTTGTAAAGTTTTATTCTAAAAAATGTTATAAAAAAACGTAAAGTTACGATTTAGCCCCGATAGTAGTGAAAATCCTCGCCATTTTTCTTGGCGAGATTGCAACGATAACGGGATTATGGTTGTAAAGAAACGTAATGTTGCGCTCCTTAAAATTTTATCCATTAACTAAAAGCGTCGACATTCCGCCATCGACATGGAAAATTTGCCCAGAAATCCAACTGCTATTATCACTAATTAAGAAGTTTGCCATTTGTGCAATATCATTTGTAGTTCCGAAACGTTTTAGTGGATGGCGCAATGCCGATTTTTCCTTTTTTTCTTCGTTATTTAAAAACTTATCCGCCAGTGGTGTGTCTGTTAATGATGGCGCAATCACATTTACTCTAATCTTTGGTGCGTACTCGGCAGCTAATGCTTTTGCAAAACCTTCTATCGCACCTTTTGCTGCTGCAACACTCGTATGAAAAGGCATTCCCATACTTGCCGCAACGCTACTAAATAGTACAATGCTTGATTGTTGTGAAGCAGTTAGGTTGGGTAAAATAGATTGAATTACTTTGACAGCTCCAATGAAATTGATTTGTAAATCATTTTCGAAAGCTTCTATTTTTAGTGCTTTGAATGGTCGCAGGTTAATGCTTCCGGGGCAATATATTAATCCGTCGATAACAGCGGGTAATTTTGTGGTGTCAAGAGTGTCAGTAATAACATCGAAAGGAATGTGTGTAACATTCAAATTGGTTAAACCTTCATTTGTTCTAGAAGCTACAAATATTTTATTTCCAGACTCTAATTCTTTGGCAATAGCCAAACCAATTCCGTACGAACCACCTATTAATAATATGTTTTTCATGATTATTGTTCTTTAAATTCTCCAAAAAGTTCAATTAATTTTTTCTCTCTATATTCGAATATTTCTTTCAATTTTGGTTTTACTAAAAAAGGATGAACTAATTGTCCTAATATTCCCATAGGAATTTTATAATCTATAATATCTTCCATTTCGACACCACCTGGAATTTCTCTTAAAAAATGTTTGTGATGCCAAAGTGAGTAAGGACCAAAACGCTGTTCGTCGACAAAATATTTTTTGTCTTCAACATGTGTGATTTCAGTAACCCATTTGGTTTTTATTCCTAAAACGGGTGTCACAATATATTGAATAATTTGTCCAGCAAACATGGGCTTGTCTGCACCAGATTTTATTATAAAACCCATATAATCGGGTGTTATCGCTTTTAGATTTTTTGGATCTGAAAGGAAATCCCAAGCTTGTTGTAAGGTTATTGGTAAATTTTGTTTTGAATGCAAAGTATAAATTTTCATTTTATATTTTTTGTGTAAATGTACAAAATGTTTAATGTTTTTAAAATATAGTTAAACAAAATATATTCATTTTATCTTTTATTTAACAATTGATTCCATTTTGAAATTTTATCTTTGAAAAAATAAATTTAAAAAAAATGTATAAAATAATTGTTGCCATAGCCCTTATGATTGCTTCTTACACGATTGAAGCTCAAGTAAAATTGCCTCAAGCAAGTCCGAAATCGACACTGATACAAACTGTTGGATTAACAGATATTGATATCGAATACCACAGACCAAGTGCAAAAGGAAGGGTTGTTTTTGGCGAATTAGTTCCTTTTGATAAAGTTTGGAGAACAGGTGCAAACGAAAATACAACAATTACTTTTACTGATGATGTTATTATAAATGGCTCTCCTCTTAAACAAGGAAAATATGCTATTTATACCATTCCAAAACCAGATAATTGGGAAGTTATTTTTTATTCAGATTCAAATAATTGGGGAAATCCTGAAGTTTGGGACGAATCTAAAATTGTACTGAAAGTAAATGCAAAACCAGAAACTTTAGATAAAAATGTAGAAACATTTACAATTGGAATAAATAATACAGATAGTAATTTTGCCAACCTTGAGTTTTCTTGGGAAAAAACAATTGTTGCCGTCAAAATAGAAGTGCCTACACAAAAACTAACGATGTCTAGTATAGATAAAACGCTTTCTGGTCCTTCGGCGGCAGATTATTACTCTTCTGCACAATACTTTTTTCAATCTAATGGAGATTTGAATAAAGCTTTGAGTTATGTAAATAAAGCATACGAATTGAATGACAAAAAACCATATTGGTACACACGTTTAAAATCACAAATTCAAGCTAAATTAGGAGATAAAAAAGGAGCGATTGAAACTGCAAAATTGTCATTAGCAGCAGCGCAAGCAGCAAAAAATGAGGATTATGTAAAGATGAATCAAGATAGTATTGCTGATTGGTCTAAAAAATAAATTATCATAATATAGAATTAGAAAAGCCTGAATTTTGTTCAGGCTTTTTAGTTTAACTTATATAATTCCAAATATTCTTCTTCTTAGAGATTTCTATAAAAACTTTTCTTAAGGTTTGATGTTCTGGTTTTTCCATGGGAGCATCATCTTTTAGTAGTTTTAGGGCATAATTTCGAGCTAGCAATAAAATATCTTTGTCTCGAACTAAATCGGCAATTTGCAAATTAAGAACGCCACTTTGTTGCTTGCCCATAATATCGCCAGGACCACGGAGTTTGAGATCTACTTCGGCAATTTCAAATCCATCATTGGTAGCAACCATCGTTTCCATTCTGGTTTTAGAATCTTCACCTATTTTGTGTGACGTCATCAAAATACAATAACTTTGGTCAGCGCCACGACCTACACGACCACGCAATTGATGCAGTTGTGACAAACCGAAACGTTCGGCGCTTTCTACAATCATCACACTGGCGTTGGGAATATTTACGCCTACTTCAATTACGGTTGTGGCGACCATTACATTTGTTTTTCCTTCGGCAAAGCGTTTCATTTCGGCATCTTTATCGGCTGGTTTCATTTTTCCGTGAAGGATAGAAATCGCATATTTTGGTAACGGAAAATCACGAGAAATACTTTCGTAACCGTCCATCAAATCTTTGAAATCCATTTTTTCGGATTCTTGAATTAATGGATAAACAATATATATCTGGCGGCCTTTTGCAATTTCCTCCCGAATAAAATGCCAAACTTTCAATCGATTGGAATCGTATCGATGCACGGTTTGAATGGGTTTTCGACCTGGTGGCAATTCGTCAATTACAGAAATATCTAAATCGCCATACAAACTCATGGCTAATGTTCTAGGAATTGGCGTAGCGGTCATGACCAAAACATGTGGCGGAATGGTATTTTTCTTCCATAATTTAGAGCGTTGTTCTACACCAAAACGATGTTGCTCATCGATAATCGCCAAGCCTAAATTTTTAAATTGTACTTTGTCTTCTAATAAAGCGTGTGTGCCAATTAAAATGTTCAAACTACCATTTTCTAGTTCCTCATGAATTATTTTTCTAGCTTTCGTATTACTTGAGCCAGTTAGGATTTTTATATTAATATTTAAATCTTTAGCTAATTCTGAAAGTCCTATAAAATGCTGGTTGGCTAGTATTTCTGTTGGCGCCATCAAACACGCCTGAAAACCATTATCTAATGCCAAAAGCATACTCATAAAGGCTACAATAGTTTTTCCAGAACCCACATCGCCTTGTAATAATCGGTTCATTTGAGCTGGATTTCCCATGTCATTTCGAATTTCTTTGAGTACTCTTTTTTGAGCATTGGTCAAATCGAATGGCAAATGATTGTTGAAAAATTCAGTAAAATAAGTTCCTACTTTATCAAAAGCGAAACCTTTTATTTTGTGTTTTCTAATTAAGTTTTTAGTGATTAATTGCAATTGAATAAAAAATAATTCTTCAAATTTTAATCGAAATTGTGCTTTTGCCAAAGCTTCCGAACTTTTAGGAAAATGAATGTTTATTAAAGCGTCTTTTTTAGAAATTAGCTTTAATTCTTCTATTAAATAAGTTGGTAATGTTTCCGAAAATAGAGTATGTGTTTCCGAAAATAATTGAAGCATCATTTTGTTTACTACTTTGTTCGAAATTCCTCTACTGGTTAGTTTTTCGGTACTTGGATAGACAGGTTGCATGGCCGAACGTATGCTTTGTTCGTGTTCTGTTAGCAATTCCATTTCTGGATGCGCCATATTGAAGGTATTGTTGAACGAAGTTGTTTTTCCGAAAATCACATAAATCACATTAAGTTTCAAACTTTCTTTAACCCATTTTTGTCCTTGAAACCAAACCAATTCCATTTGACCTGTATCGTCAATAAAAGTAGCTACCAATCGGCTTTTTCCTTTGGCAAATTCGACCGATTTTATATTAATTACTTTACCAATTATTTGAACTTCGGCAGTAGAATTTTGTAATTCATTAATCTTATAATATTTGGTTCGGTCTAAGTATCTGTTGGGATAAAAATTAATTAAATCACCGTATTTGTAAATCCCTAATTCCTTGCGCAACAAATCCCCACGTTGCGGACCAACGCCTTTCAAGTATTCTATGGGAGTTTCGAAGAGATTATTTTGCATCTTGCGAAGATAGTTTTTTGTTGGTAAATTTAAAAAGGTATAATTTGAAAATAGCTTGAAATTTCTATATTTGAACTCCGTCATTTTATGAAGATAAAAAATGACTCAATAAAAAATATAAAATGACTAAACCAATATATATTCTAGGTACTGGACTTTCTCATAATGGTTCGGCAGTATTATTAAAAGACGGGCGTGTTTGTGTTGGAATAGAAAAAGAACGCATTAGCCGTCGTAAACATGATGGTGGTAATGATACTTTAGCGATTCAATATTGTTTAGACGCTGAAGGAATTGAATTAAAGGATGTTGCTCTAGTTGTACAATGTGCAAATTTTGATATACCTGATCGAAATCAATTTAACGGGAAAAGAATTTTTGCTGATACAACAACTCCAAAAATTGTCGACATATCTCATCATCTAGCACACGCTTATAGTGCGGTGGGAACTTCCCCTTTTTCGGAATGTGCAGTAATGGTTATAGATGGCTGTGGTAGCCCATTGCATCAATTTATCGAATTGCATCCCAACCAAAAATCATTTATTGATCCAATATTTCTTGAAGAAAGTCAAATGTTGTGTGAGAAAGATAGTTTTTATCATTTTGACGGACAAAAATTATCTCCTTTACTAAAAGATTTTAGTAAAATGGCGGAACATAAAACCAGTTCATTTTCGTTACCAACTACACAACATTCTATAGGTGGTTTTTATGCGACTTTGAGCAAATATGTTTTTGGTGATATGGATGATGTGGGAAAACTGATGGGGTTGGCACCATTTGGAGAAACCGGAATCTATAATTTTGAAGCTTTCGAATTTAATTCTGGTTGTTTATATCTTAATGAGACTTGGCAAACTAATTTTACCAATCCATCAACAGGGTATGAATATTTTAAAGAAAATTTCGATTATTATGCCAATGTAGCCAAGTGGGCACAAGAACAAGTAGAAAAAGCGGTCATGAAATGTATAAGCAACCGAATTGAAGCATTTCCGCACAATAACTTATGTTATACAGGTGGAGTGGCTTTAAACGCTGTTGCTAATGCCAAATTGCAAGACTTAAAAATTGTAGATAGTATTTATTTTGAACCTGCTGCAGGAGATAATGGGTTGGCGCTTGGTTGTGCTTTTTATGGATGGCTAGAGTACTTAAATATGCCAAAAGTTGCACATAATGGAAGTACTTGTTTTGGTAAAAAACACAATGAAACAGAAATAGAAAAGGAATTAGATAAAGATGAATACAAAACGTATTCAAAAAATAAATTTACTAATGAAGAGGATTTACTATGCTATTGTGCTGATAAATTAAATAACGGAAAAACCATAGCTTGGTTTCAATCTGAGTCCGAATTTGGACCTCGTTCTCTTGGTCGAAGGAGCATTTTAGCACATCCTGGAATAGATAATTTGAAAGACCATATTAATAGAAATATTAAGTTTAGAGAAGATTTTCGTCCATTTGCTCCAGCAGTTTTAAAAGAAATGGTTGATGAATATTTTGAGAATGGAAGGAACAGTCCATACATGATTTTGGTAGATAAAACGCGACCTGAATTTCTTGATAAACTAAAAAATGTAACCCATAGTGATGGTTCTGCTCGAGTACAAACGGTAGATGAAAAATGGAATAACCGATTTCATAAACTCATCAAAGAATTTCATAAAGTAAGTGGTATTGCAGTATTACTAAACACTAGTTTAAATCGTAAAGGAATGCCAATGGTTGAAACTCCTAAAGAAGCACTTCAATTGTTTGGTGAAACTGCCTTAGATGTTTTAGTTTTAGAAAATATTGTATTAGAAAAAATTTAAAAGTTATTATTATTGTTCATTTAATAAATCATAAATAATTTGATTGGCTGCGGGCGTATTTATTTTTTTTAGTTCTTGAATCATTAACTCTTTTTGCTCGGAACTAATTTGAGGTATTGGTTTTACAAATTCTTTTGGTGTTGCTTGTTCAAAAAATAAAGAATCAGTCCATTCGTTTCTTATCCCATCAATAACCAAATGTATTCTGTCTTCTTTTCCATGATTTGAAACTGAATGGGTAAAATTTGCATCAATATACCAGCATTCACCTTCATTCATAATTAAACGTTTATTATCTAAAATAAACATCACTTCACTATTTGTAATTATGGGAATGTGTATTCGGAAACAACCATCTTCATAGCCTAAACAATGGTCTTTGTGTGGTTTAATTTCGGCACCAACAGATAAACGCAACAATCTAACAGCTGTTTTTTTAAATTGAAATTGTTCTAATATTTCTTTAAAATAATTACAAGAAAGTAATATATCAGTATAAATTACTTCGTCATTTCCAGTATTTAGAGCATAAATATTATCCCATTTTCCACCTTGAGACATTAATGCAATGGAAGACCAATCACCCTCATAATCATTAGTATTATAATGATTTATCCATTTTTTTGACATGACGTTCTCAACATCTTTTTTTAGACGTATTATGTCAAATTTAAAAGGAAATTTTATAGATCTAATTAATTCACTCATCACTTAATCTCTTAACCATTTTATCATTGTAGGAAAAGGTTTTTTTCCTTCTTGCGAAGCACGATCCTTACTTATTGTTAGTCCCATCCATTCTAAAAGAGGCAATCCAATATAGTTTTTATTAGTATAATTCTCAATCAACCAAGGAGATTCATTTTTATATCCATTTGGGTGAAAAACAAACTCGATAGGTAATTCTAAATAACATGAAGCAGCATAAGACCAGAGCATCGAAACAATTTCGTCTCCTTGTGTTGGCCAATCTTTAGGCATAGAATGGGTACCAATTAATTTTCTTTCTTCCGAAGTTGTAACTGCTAAGTGTCCTGCTTCATGCAAAATATCGCCAGGATATAATAATTTATCAAAATCTATTTCGATGCAATTTGAGGCTATTGCTAAACCTGGTAAAAAAGTATTATCCTCTAATTCTTTTTCAACTACATTAATATCTATTTCTTTTAAAAAATGTAAAATCTTAATTACTTCTGGCGTTTCTTTCACGGCTATCATTTGTATAAAAATAACAAAAAAAATTAAATAGTGGTTGGGATCAAATCACAATACCAAAATCCGAAATCGAAAGCATCGGAACTGCTCGTATCACAAGCGGTATTAGAAGATTCTTGTTTGGGTTTTTCGTATTTTTTATATACAATTTCTCCAATTTCAAATTCGATAGGTTTTTTAAAAATTGGCCCATCGAAAGTAAAAGTATGAAACTCTCCATTTTCACCACAAACATCAACATCATCAGGCAAATCGGCAATAAACTGGGCATCTATAATTCTTCCAACGAAACTTTTGTCAAGATTTCTCTCATTAACACAAACTACAATAGTTTTGAAACCTAAATCTAGAAATTCTTTGATTAAATCTTTGGTAGGAATTTTCCATAATGGAAAAATACCTTCAAACTCCATTTTAGCTAATTTATCTTCTCGATATTTTCGTAAATCTTCTAGAAAAATATCCCCAAAAATAGAATGGGTAACATCTTTTTCTTTAAATTTATTTAAGGTTTCTCGCATCACTTCTTCATAATCTTCCATGCTAGGCATTTCGGGAATTTCCATGATATGAAGAGGCAAATTAATACTTTCAGCTTGTTGTTCTAACAATTCAGTACGAACGCCATGCATAGAAATTCGATTGTATTTTTTATTGACACTCGTAAGTAAAGAAACAATCTCTATTTCCGAATTTTGCAAAGTTTTATATAATGCCAAGGCAGAATCTTTTCCGCTACTCCAATTAAAAACGGCTTTTTTTCTCACAATTTTTTATTTGAGTGTAAACTTACTAAAAAGTCAGAAATTCCTTTGTATTTTTGAACTTTAGATTATAACAATATGAAATATATTTTTCTTTTATTTTCCATGTTTTCTTTTGCGCAACAAACGAAAAAAGTTGATTTCACAAAATGTTCAGCTAATATAAATCTGAATAGTGAAGCAAAGTCTGTAAATGGTAGTGTTGGCTATGATTTTAGTGTGAAATCTACAATCGATACAATCAGAATTGATTGCAAAAATATGACTTTTTATAATGTTTTAATTAATGGAAAACCAGTTAAATATAAAAATAATGATAAAGAGTTATTGCTTTTTGAAGGTTTTAAAAAAGGGAAAAACAGATTAAATTTTAACTATTATGCAACACCAAAACAAACGTTATATTTTATAGGACAAGACGAAAATTTACAAATCTGGACGCAAGGACAAGGAAAATATACGAGTCATTGGTTACCTAGTTTTGATGATGTAAATGAGAAAGTAATCTTTAATTTAACTATAGCTTTCGATTCTGATTATCAAGTAATTTCTAATGGAAAATTAGTTAAAAATACTGAAAATAAGGCTTTCAAATCTTGGTATTACCAAATGCAAAAACCAATGTCTTCTTATCTTGTTATGATGGCAATAGGAAAATTCGAAAAGCAAGCTTTAAATTCGAAATCAGGAATTGTTTTAGAACAATATTTAAAATTAGAAGACAAAAATAAATTTGCATCAACCTATAAATATTCAAAGGAAATATTCGATTTTTTTGAAACAGAAATAGGAGTGAAGTATCCTTGGGAAATATACAAACAAGTTGCGGTAAACGATTTTTTATATGCAGGAATGGAAAACACATCGGCAACTATTTTTGCACAAGATTTTGTTGTAGATGAGATAGGTTTTAATGATAGAAATTATATTAATGTGAATGCACATGAGTTGGCACACCAATGGTTTGGTGATATGATTACTGCAAAATCTGGTAAAGATCATTGGTTGCAAGAAGGTTTTGCGAGTTATTATGCGCTTTTGGCAGAAAAGAAAATTTTTGGAGAAGATCATTTTAATTATCAATTGCTAAAAATAGCTGAGGAACTAAAAATTGCTAGTAAAACGGATACGATTCCAATTCTAAATGAAAAAGCCAGTTCGCTTTCTTTTTACAAAAAAGGAGCTTGGGCTTTGCATATTTTAAGAGAAGGAATTGGAGAGAAAAACTTTCAAAAAGCAGTAAAAAACTATCTAAACAAATACAAGTTTAAAAATGTAGTTACAGATGATTTTTTGGCTGAAATAAAGAAAGTCTCTAATTATGATGTAGCTAATTTTAAGAAAAATTGGCTGGAAAAATCAGGTTTTAATGTTGGTGAAGCCATTACTATTTTAAGCAATAATAAATTTATAAATGAATATTTAGATTTACAAAAAAACGAAAGTATTCCATTTGCAGATAAAAAAAATCAGTTAGAAACTATTTTGAAATCAGATGCTTTTTATCCAATTAAACAAGAAATAATAGTTCAATTGGAAGCTATTTCTTTCGATGAGAAAAAGGAATTAATACAACTAGCCATGCAAAGTAACGATGTGAATATTCGCCAAGCTGTTGCAGAAACAATGACCAATATTCCTTTAGAATTCAAAGAGCAATATGAAAGTTTTTTAGATGATAAATCTTACGCAACAAGAGAAATAGCCTTGCAAAATTTGTGGGCACAATTTCCTAAAAACAGAATACAATTACTAGAAAAATCGAAAGATTGGCAAGGAAATAATGATAAAAATCTTCGTATTATTTGGCTTACATTGGCTTTAGGAACAAAGGAATATGAGCCAACAAAAAAAGCCGAATTATATAACGAAATTGTAAATTATGCTTCTACAAGTTTCGATAGTTCTATTAGGCAAAATGCATTAGAGATTTTAATTAAAATAAAACCATCAGATGAAAGATTTTTGCAATCTTTAGTCAATGCGACAACACATCACAAATGGCAGTTTGTAAAATTTGCTAAAGAAACCATTCGTGGAATGATTAAAAAAGAAGAATTTAGAAAATTGTTTGAAGACTTATTACCTAAACTTGTCGATAAGGAAAAAGTGAGCTTAGAAAATTTGTTAAACAAATAACCGAATCAACGAATAACCAAATCTCGTGTAACGGCTGTTGGCAGTAGTCTTTTTTTATTCTAATTTTAGGTTTATGTTATTCCGTTTTTGTTCATTTTCAAACTCAATTTTCGTAAACGGTCCTAATCGAGTATTTTCTAACTTATTTATAATCCAGTAATTTATTTTGTTTTTGAATATTTTTTTGTAAAAAGAATTATTTTGTAAAATACTATCAACAACGTTTTTTATTTTCAAAGATTTATCAAAGTAGTTCTCCTTTAATCCACGTTTTTTGATTTGATAATAAATTAAACTATCAGATTTTATTGCCTTAATGATTTCCGGAGTTGTTATTTTTTCATAATCTTTATCATTTCGTTCTTTTAAAAATCCATCATAAATCATTAATCTAGTTATTAAATCTTCTTTCAATAATTTTTTGTGTTTTGTGATTTTAGGTTTCTGTTTCGCAATTATAAATTTCTCATTGAATTTATATTCTATAACTTTTGAATAAATTTCTGTACCTGTAAATAGATTATTTGGTACGATAGTATTATTCATCATTACATAATCATTTCCCAAATCTATAGATTTACTTCCAGGAAATAAACTTCCGATAAAAATTAAAAAGGTAAATAATTGTCGCTGAATCCAATTCATAATCTATTTTCTGCGGTTTTTTGGTCGTATTACTGCCAACAAATAATCTAAATAATTCTTCCCACTTCATCTTTCAAAAAAGATAAAGCAATCGTGCTCGGAGATTGGTTGTCAAGTAAGTCTCTCAAAATTGCTTCACGAAGTTTATTTGCAGAATCTACTTTTTCATTTATGTTCGTTTTGCGAATATTTTGAATAGTCGTATTTTTTGCTGTTTGTATTAGAGTCCAACACTCGTCAGTTACATAAATTTGTTGTGTAATATTATGTTCGTATTCTTGGTTTATATGCTCGATAATTAGGTTTTCGTATTGGTTTTTATCCGAAGAAAAAGGAGTAACTCTAATTAGTAAATTGGAAGGATTAATGCGTTCTAAAAACAAAGCCATACGCTCATACGCCTGCAAACGCAGAGGCAATGAACCTTTCTGGTTTTCTTTTTGCAATAACCAACGACGCGTATTTTGCTGGTCTTTAAAATAAGAATTAAACAAATAATAAGCTACACCACCAGTAATTAAAGAAGGTAAAGTATATGCTAGTATTTCTATTATTTTTGAGTTATCCATTTTATTAAAATTGATTTGTTGAAATTATAATTGATTTTTTATTTTGCAAATAAACTCAAAAAAATAATTGTAATACAACTTTTCTAAACGTATTTTTGAATTTTAAAACCATATAAATTTTATGAAAAAAAATATTTGCCTTCTATTATTAGTTATATTTTCATTTAAAGGTTTTTCTCAGGAAAAACAAACAATTTACTATTTACAAGACATTATATCTAAGAAACCTATAGAAAATGCTACCATTAGTATTAAAAATTCGAATTTTGGAACGATTTCAAATGAGGAAGGAGCTTTCCAAATTGCAGTAAAAAGTGATTCTGAGATTTCGATTTCACATTTAGAATACAAAAAACATAGTCTTAAACTCTCAGACCTAGATAATGATTCTAAAATAATTTATTTAGAGCAAAATATATTAGAATTAGAAGATGTAATAGTGACAAAAGAACCTATTGAACAATTGTTATTAAAGGCAATAAATATTTCAAAATCTAAGTTTAACAAACCTATAGTCTTAAACACATACTACCGTGAATTTCTTAAAGTAAATGATAAATACACCAGATTTACAGATGGTTTAATAGATTTCCACATGAATGGAAATACGAAAAAAACAGATTCAGATTTGATTGTGAATCAAAGTAGAGCGGCAAAATTAATTAGTGATGATGATGAGACTTTAGATTTAGCTTCAGGTTTGGATGTTCGTAAAGCAACTACAAAACAATATAATTTTTATACAATAGAAAAAATATTATACGATAGTAAAAATTATCAAGATTATGATTTTGAACTAAAATCTAAAATTGAAAAATCTGGAAATGAAGTTTATATTATAAATTTTCAACCAAAAGCAGATCTTAAAAAATATCTTTACAAAGGAACAGTAGTTTTTGACCCAAATACCTATTTAATTTCTGATCTTGAAATCGCTTCCGATCAAGCAAATATTCAATACACAAAAGTAATTAATATTCTTATTATTAAAGCATCTGTCTTAGATTTAAAGCTAAAATCATCATTTAAAGTTAGTAACGGAAATTATCTTTTGTCTTTTACGACAAGAAAAGGGAAAATTAAAATTTGGAACAAAAAGAAATATAATGAAGTTATAGAATATAAAAGTGATTTGGTTGTAACCGATTACAAAAAAGATGATCTTACGTATAGCAAAAAGTCAGTATATAATGATAAATCTTTGTACGAAAGAGGAAATCATTATACAGATAAATTTTGGCTAAAGAATAATTCAATGGTTTTAACAGACGAAGAGCAACAAGTTATTACAAAGTTAGAACAGGAAATAACAAAGTAAATTAAGTTTTAAAGACATTCTTTTGAATGTCTTTTTTTTACTACTTAATATAACTATTTTTGTAGAAATTAGGAAAGTAAAAATGCAAAAATACATCAGCCAACTTAACGAAGCACAACAAGCACCTGTCTTGCAAAAAGATGGGCCAATGATTGTTATTGCTGGAGCAGGCTCAGGAAAAACACGTGTACTTACAGTAAGAATTGCCAATTTGATGAGTCAAAATGTGGATGCTTTTAATATTCTTGCACTCACATTTACCAACAAAGCAGCACGTGAAATGAAAAAACGTATTGCCGATATCGTAGGAAATGCCGAAGCCAAAAACCTTTGGATGGGAACTTTTCACTCCGTTTTTGCTAGAATTCTTCGATCGGAAGCAGATAAATTGGGTTATCCTTCTAATTTCACGATTTATGATGCACAAGATTCGGTACGATTGATAGGTGCCATTATCAAAGAAATGCAATTGGACAAAGATATTTACAAACCCAAGCAAGTTTTTAGTAAAATATCGTCTTATAAAAATAGTTTAATTACTGTAAAAGCCTACTTCAATAATCCAGAATTGCAAGAATCTGATGCGATGGCAAAGAAGCCTCGTTTGGGCGAAATTTACCAGAATTATGTCGAAAGATGTTTCAAAGCTGGTGCCATGGATTTTGATGATTTATTACTAAAAACCAACGAATTACTAACCCGTTTTCCTGAAGTTCTCATGAAATATCAGGATCGTTTCCGATATATTCTCGTCGATGAGTACCAAGATACAAATCATTCGCAATATCTAATTGTTCGAGCGCTGTCTGATAGATTTCAAAATATCTGTGTGGTTGGTGACGATGCACAAAGTATTTACGGTTTTCGTGGTGCCAACATTAATAATATTTTAAATTTTCAGAAAGATTACGAAAATGTGAAAATGTTTCGACTGGAACAAAATTATCGTTCCTCAAAAAATATAGTTGAAGCAGCAAATTCTGTCATCGATAAAAATAAAACAAAACTCGATAAAGTAGTTTGGACGGCCAATGATTTTGGTCAAAAAATAAAAGTAAACCGAAGCGTAACCGACAATGATGAAGGTCGTTTTGTAGCTGGAGAAATCTGGACGCAAAAGATGACAAATCAGATGACCAATGGTCAGTTTGCCATTTTGTATCGCACCAACGCACAATCTCGTGCTATGGAGGATGCTTTGAGAAAACGTGATATTCCGTACCGAATTTATGGCGGATTATCTTTCTATCAAAGGAAAGAAATAAAAGACGTGTTGTGTTATTTGCGTTTGGTAATTAATCCAAAAGACGAAGAAGCACTCATTCGTGTTATTAATTATCCAGCACGTGGAATAGGAGATACGACTGTCGAAAAATTAACTATTGCTGCCAATCATTACAAGCGTTCCATTTTTGAAGTGATGGAGGTCATTGATAAAATTGATTTAAAATTAAATTCTGGAACCAAAACAAAGTTGCAAGATTTTGTAACTATGATTAAAAGTTTTCAGGTTATTAATGAAACCCAAGATGCCTTTTTTCTTGCCGATCATGTAGCAAAAAAAACAGGATATATTCAGGAACTCAAAAAAGACGGAACACCAGAAGGAATCGCTCGAATTGAAAATATAGAAGAATTACTAAACGGTATTAAGGATTTTACCGATGGCCAAGTAGAAGTAGACGGTGCTCGTGGTGCTTTATCAGAGTTTTTAGAAGATGTTGCCCTTGCCACCGATTTAGACAAAGATACTTCCGATGAAGATCGAGTAGCACTAATGACCATTCACCTAGCAAAAGGATTAGAATTTCCCACCGTTTTTGTGGTAGGAATGGAAGAAGATTTGTTTCCAAGTGCCATGAGTATGAGTACCCGAAGTGAACTCGAGGAAGAACGCCGATTGTTTTATGTAGCGCTCACTCGTGCCGAACATCAGGCATATTTGACCTATGCGCAATCGCGTTATCGTTGGGGAAAACTCACAGATAGTGAACCTTCGCGATTTATCGAGGAAATAGATGGCGAATATTTAGAATATCTCACGCCACCAGAAACAAATTATAGATACAAACCTCAAATAGATCATGATATTTTTGGTGATGTAGACAAATCTAAACTAAGATTGGCAAAACCCATTACAGGAACGCCACCCAAATATATTACAGATAACGAACCCAAATCGGACATTACTATTCGCAAACTAAAACCAGTTTCTAGTAATTCTGGATCTAGTAATGCTAATTTATTTGATAATAAATTGGTTGCAGGAAATATTGTCATGCACGAACGCTTCGGAAAAGGAGAAATCTTAAATCTAGAAGGTGCTGGTGCCGACAAAAAAGCGGAGATTAAATTTGAAGTGGGCGGAATTAAGAAATTGTTATTGCGTTTTGCGAAGTTAGATGTGATTGGGTAAAAAATGTTTCAAGTTATTCTAAGAACTTTAAACCTTAAACTATTTAAACTTTAAACTAAAAAAAAATGAGTCAATTCATCAAAATATATCCAGAAAATCCTAGCGAAAAGGAAATTGCTAGAGTTGTAAAAATCCTTAAAGAAGGCGGACTTATCATTTATCCAACAGATACCGTTTACGGTTTGGGTTGCGATATTACAAACACAAAGGCTTTAGAGCGAATTGCAAAAATAAAAGGAATTAAGCTCGAAAAAGCAAATTTCTCTTTTATTTGTCATGATTTGAGCAATATTTCCGATTATGTCAAACAAATAGATACTTCGACTTTTAAAATATTAAAACGAGCTTTACCAGGACCATATACTTTTATTCTACCAGGAAATAATAATTTACCAAAGGAATTCAAAAAGAAAACTACAGTAGGAATTCGTGTTCCAGACAATAATATTGCGCTAGAAATCGTAAAAATGTTAGGAAATCCAATCGTTTCAACTTCTATTCACGATGAAGATGAAGTTTTAGAATATTCTACAGATCCTGAACTTATTTTCGAAAAATGGCAAAACCTTGTCGATTTGGTTATTGATGGTGGTTATGGAGATAATCACGCTTCGACAATAATTGATCTTTCTGATGGTGAACCAGTTGTGATAAGAGAAGGAAAAGGAAGTTTAGATATTTTATAACTTCTAGAAATACTTATTTTTATAAACAGTAAACCCTTCTCAACTAAAAAGGGTTTGCTGTTTATAAAATGTTATATGATTATTGTTTTGCCGGTTTTTTCATTTCTTTTTCAATCATATCATAAAATTCATCAATTTTAGGTAGAACAACAATACGAGTTCTTCTATTTATAGATCTATTTTCAACAGAATTATTTTCTACAAGTGGAATGTATTCTCCTCTACCAGCAGCGATTAATTGTTTTGGATTTACATTATGTTCTTTAGTTAAAACACGAATTATTGCAGTAGATCTTTTTACACTCAAATCCCAATTATCTAACAAAATAGCATTTCCAGTAAACGGAACATTGTCCGTATGACCTTCAACCATACATTCAAAAGTAGGTTTATCATTGACTACTTTTGCTACTTTACCTAGAATTTCCTTTGCTCTATCACTTACAATATAACTACCGCTTTTAAACATTAGTTTATCAGCAATTGAAATAAATACAACCCCTTTTTCAACATTAATTTCTATATCTGGATCTGAAATCCCAACAGAACTTTTTAGACTAGTAACTAATGCTAAAGTAACAGAATCTTTTTTAGTTAATGCATCTTGCATTCTACTAATTTTTAGATCTTTTTCTTTTATAGTTTCTAAAGCCTTTTCAATATTTTGTGCTCCTTTAGTAGATAGGGTAGTCATATTCCCCATATTATTAATTAAATCAGAATTGTTCTTTTTTAAGTTGTCATTCTGATCTTTTAACCCAAGATAAGAAGCATTAATTCCTGATTTTTCTTCAAGACAAGCGTTTAACTTAACTGTTGCAGAATTTAATAAATCTTGTATTTCTTTATTTCTAGCTTCAGATTCAAGAAACTTTTTCTTAGAAACACAGGAAGAAGTTGTTAGTAATGAGATAATTGATAGTGATAAAAGAATTTTTTTCATAATTAATTTATTATTATAGATGTTTAAAATATTTGTTCTTCTTTATAAAATAACGGTAAACTATAGATTTTATTTTATAATAATTTTCAGATTGAATCTCGCTGCGCTTACAAATAAATTTGAAAAGGTATATGTAAAAATAAAAATGAGATTCTAAAACAGCCCAAAGATGTTTGTATTTTCCTTGTGTTAAAAAACGAATAGCAGCAATTCCGTCTAAACTTAATCGAATAAAAAGTACTGGAAATAATTTGTTGGTAGGAAGATTTTTAGTCATCATCCATAAAGAGTTTCTAAAATTTAGAAAAGTTTTTTTAGGATTTTCGGTATTTAGAGTAGCTCCTCCTACATGATAAACAGTTGATTGTCCACAATATTTAGCAATATATCGTTTATTAAATGCTCTCCAACACAAATCGATTTCTTCTTGGTGTGCAAAGAAATCGGCATCGAAACCATTTAACTCCCGAAAAACATCTTTTCTAATAAAAAAACAAGCGCCAGAAGCCCAAAATATTTCGGTAGTGTCGTTATATTGTCCGTTGTCTTTTTCGATAGTATCAAAAATGCGTCCACGACAAAAAGGAAAACCAAATTTATCTATAAAACCACCACCAGCACCAGCATATTCAAAATATTCCTTATTCTTGTAATCAAGAATTTTAGGCTGAATGATACTTGTCTTGGCTTCGTTTTCAAACAAAGAAAGAATAGGTTGTAACCAGTTTTCAGTTACTTCAATATCAGAATTTACTAAAGCATAAATTTCTTCTTCTACTTCTTGCAAAGCTTCGTTATATCCTTTAGCAAAACCAAAATTGCCTTTGTTTTGAATGATTTTTACAGTTGGGAAATTAGTTTTTACAAACAAAATCGAATCATCGGTAGAAGAGTTATCAGCTACATAAATAGAAGCTTCTTGGGAATATTGAATTATCGATGGTAAAAACTGTTCTAACAATTTTTGCCCATTCCAGTTTAATATAACTACAGCAATTTTTAGGTCTTTCATCGATTATTTAAACTCAGGAAGTTCTTTTAAAAATAAATATTTCTCGTTTTCGAAATCCATTTTACAAAAGTAATGATTTAGACCATTAGTAACCATTAAATATTCTGCTTCTAAAACCATATTATATCTTGCAATCTGATCGAAAGTGTTTTGAGAAATAGGAACTTCTGGTGCTTTACATTCTATCAATAAAAATATTTTTCCATTTGGCTGAAAAATAACAATATCATAGCGTTTAGTTAAACTATTTATTTTAATAATTTTCTCGACATTAATATATGATTTTGCGTATTTTTTTTCTTCTAACAAAAACCGAACTACGTTTTGACGTACCCATTCTTCAGGCGTGAGAATCACAAATTTTTTACGTATTTCATCAAAAATAGAAACTTTATTTTCACTATTTTTGAACCGAAATGTATAAGTTGGAAAATTCAGTTTTTGCATCTTACAAATCTATTATCAAATAAACGAATTACCAAATAACCAAATCAACTTTTTGTGGACGAAGTACTAAAAATAATTAATGATATAAAAGCTGGAAATATAAAACCTATTTATTTTTTAATGGGAGAAGAACCTTATTATATTGATAAATTGTCGGAATATATCGAGCATAATATATTACAAGAACACGAAAGAGATTTTAATCAAACGGTTTTATATGGTCGTGATGTTACTATTGAAGACGTAGTTTCGAATGCAAAACGTTATCCTATGATGGCGGATCGCCAAGTGGTAATTGTAAAAGAAGCGCAGGATTTAGTAAAAACAATAGATAAGTTAGAATCTTATGCCGAAAATCCTCAACCAACAACAGTTTTAGTCATTTGTTATAAATATAAAACTTTAGACAAACGAAAAAAAATTACCAAAATTTTAGCTCAAAAAGGAGTGGTTTACGAAAGCAAAAAGTTATATGAAAACCAAGTAGGAGAGTGGCTAAAGCGTGTTCTGTCAGGTAAAAAATTAAATATAGAACCTAAAGCCTCGACCATGTTAGTCGATTTTCTAGGACTCGATTTAAGTAAAATAGCTAACGAATTAGATAAACTGGCCATTATTTTGCCGCAAGGAAGTACAATTACACCTGCAATTATTGAAGAGAATATAGGATTTAGTAAAGATTTTAATGTTTTTGAATTCAGAAAAGCTATTGGAGAACGCAATCAATTAAAATCATACCAAATTGCAGATCACTTTGCTCAAAACCCAAAGGATAATCCTATGGTTGTCACCACAAGTTTGATTTTTAGCTTTTTTATTCAATTATTAAAATACCATGGATTAAAAGACAGAAATCCTAAAACAGTTGCGCCAATATTAGGAGTAAGTCCATTTTTCTTGAAAGATTATGATGTGGCCTTACGAAATTATCCTATGAAAAAAGTAAGTCAAATAGTAGCGTCTTTAAGAGATATTGATGTAAAAAGTAAAGGTGTTGGTGCAAATGCTTTGCCACAGTCAGATTTATTGAAAGAAATGTTAGTTAAGATTTTTAATTAACATTGAAAAATATTTAAAAAAGAACGATATTTGTACCCCTCAAATTAAATAAAAAAAGAAAGTTATGGGAATGAATAAAAATACAATTTTAGGATGGGCAACTTTAATGATGATAATTATGGGATTAATACTAATTGGTCTTGGAGCATACAGATACGCTGATATAGCTGGTTGGGGTTTTGCTACAGTAGGCTTCGGTTTTTTACTAAATGCTTGGGTTTTTAGTTCTCTAAAAGGACGTTTATAAAATATAATTTTAATAAAAAATAAGTTAGTCTAACAAGTCTAACAATCTAACTAATCTAACTAATCTAATTAATCTAATTAATCTAAATAAATGTCAGACGATAAGAAAGTAATATTCTCAATGTCAAAATTGAGTAAAACCTATCAAGGAGCGGATAAACCAGTACTAAAAAATATTTACCTAAGTTTCTTCTACGGAGCAAAAATTGGTATTCTAGGACTAAACGGTTCAGGTAAATCTTCACTTTTGAAGATTATTGCCGGAGTCGATAAAAATTACCAAGGCGATGTAGTTTTTTCACCAGGTTACACTGTTGGGTATTTAGAACAAGAACCAATTCTTGACGATTCTAAAACAGTTATCGAAATTGTTCGTGAAGGCGTTGCCGAAACAATGGCTGTTCTAGATGAGTTCAACAAGATAAACGATATGTTTGGTCTTGAAGAAAACTATTCTGATCCAGACAAGATGGACAAACTAATGGATCGACAAGCAGCTTTACAGGACAAAATAGATTCATTAGGCGCCTGGGAAATAGATACCAAACTAGAAATCGCTATGGATGCTTTGCGCACACCAGAAGCAGATACTCCAATTAAGAATTTATCTGGAGGAGAGCGTCGTCGTGTAGCATTATGTCGTTTGTTATTACAACAACCAGATGTCTTGTTATTAGATGAGCCTACGAATCACTTGGATGCAGAATCGGTGCTTTGGTTAGAGCAACATTTAGCGCAATATGCAGGAACGGTAATCGCTGTAACGCACGATAGGTATTTCTTAGATAATGTTGCAGGTTGGATTCTTGAATTAGATAGAGGAGAAGGTATTCCGTGGAAAGGGAATTATTCTTCTTGGTTAGACCAAAAATCTAGTAGAATGGCACTCGAAGAAAAAGTAGCTTCAAAACGTCGTAAAAACTTAGAGCGTGAGTTGGACTGGGTTCGTCAGGGAGCAAAAGGTCGTCAAACGAAACAAAAAGCACGTTTACAGAATTACGATAAATTATTAAATGAAGATCAAAAACAACTAGACGAAAACTTAGAAATTTATATTCCAAACGGTCCGCGTTTAGGAACAAATGTTATTGAAGCAAAAAACGTTGCCAAAGCATTTGGAGATAAATTATTATATGATAACTTAAATTTTACTTTGCCACAAGCTGGAATTGTAGGAGTTATTGGGCCAAACGGTGCTGGTAAATCAACTATTTTCAGAATGATAATGGGCGAGCAAGAAACAGACAGCGGAGAATTCTCAGTTGGAGAAACGGTAAAAATTGCTTACGTAGATCAATCGCATTCTAATATAGATCCTAACAAATCTATTTGGGAAAACTTCGCAGACGGTCAGGAACTAATTATGATGGGAGGACGACAAGTCAATTCTCGTGCCTATTTATCACGTTTTAATTTTGGTGGTGGAGAGCAAAATAAGAAAGTTTCAGCTCTTTCAGGTGGAGAACGTAACCGTTTGCACCTTGCAATGACACTAAAAGAAGAAGGAAACGTATTGTTATTAGATGAGCCAACGAATGATTTGGATGTTAATACACTTCGTGCATTAGAGGAAGGTTTAGAAAATTTCGCAGGTTGTGCTGTTGTAATTTCTCACGACAGATGGTTTTTAGATAGAATTTGCACACATATTCTAGCTTTTGAAGGAGATTCGGAAGTATATTATTTTGAAGGAGGATTTTCTGAGTATGAAGAAAATAAGAAAAAACGACTAGGTGGAGACTTAACACCGAAAAGACTGAAATATAGAAAGTTAATAAGATAATTTTTATAAAAAAATCCTGATTTATTTCAGGATTTTTTTATTTTTACCTTTCATCTCTTTTTACATGAAAATAAAATTGCTTTTTTATTTCTTCTTATTTATTTTAACTCAAAGTAATTTTGCACAAGATGTTGTACGTAATAATAAAGATGCATCTAAAATATTAAAAAAAGCAGTTGAAAGTTTTGATAGATTAGATTGTAAGGAATCTCTAAAATTTGCTCAAATTGTTTTAAAATATTCCTTAGCTAATGACGACTATCTTAATTCAGCCAAAGCATATAATATCATTGGACTTAATTATGAAGAATTTTCAGATCTTAATAGAGCAATAGATTTTTATAAAAAAGGAATAGAGTTTGCTCATAAGTCAGACAACACAAAGCTTTTAGATTATTTATATAATAATATTGGAAATTTATATAACTTTCAGTTAAATGATCCTAAAAAAGGATTGGAATACTATTTTAAATGTTACAAATACTCAAAAAAAAGTAAAAATAAAATAGAAATAGCATTTACAGAACTGAATATTGCCGATGTCTACATCAATTTGTCAAATTTTAAAACAGGAAAAAAGTATTTAGATAATATATTACCTGTTGTAAAATCATCTAACGATTATGAGATGTATATAACTTATTATACACTGTTAGCTAATTACTATGCAAATACAAATGAAGTTAAAAAAGCAGAATTTACTTATAATCTTGTAATAAATAAATTTAAAGAAAATAAAATTGAGCTATTAAAATCTAATCAACTTGACATTTATGAAGTAATATATAAGTTTTATAAAAAAAATAATGATAATATAAAAGCTTTATCTTTTTTAGAAAAACATGATAGTTTACAAAGTGCATTATATGTAAAAGAAAGAAATCAGGAAATTAAATTTGCTGGAACTACAATAGAAGTTTTGGAAATGAATAGTAAAATTCAAAAAATAGAATCTGAAAAAAAAATACAAGAACAAATAATTAATGAAGCAAACAAAACCAGTTTAATAATTATTGTTTCATTATTCTTTCTTATACTTTTAATGGGTTTTCTTTACAGAAGTTACTTAATACACAAACAAATTAATAAAAAACTTTTTGAGACTAATAATCAGCTAATAGTTGCTAACGAAAAATCTGAAGAAGCATCAATACTAAAATCTCAATTTCTTTCTAATGTAAGCCATGAACTACGAACACCCTTGTATGGAGTGATAGGAATGGCTGAAATTATAGAATCTGAGTATGTTGATATAAAAAACAATCAACATTTTAAAGCTTTAAAATTCTCATCAAATTATCTCTTAGCATTAATTAATGATGTATTAAATGTATATAAAATAGAAGATACAAAGTTTGAATTTAATTTTGATAATTTTAATATTAGAAAAGAGATATTTACTTTAAGAGAATCGTTAAACGTAATTGCAAAATCAAATAATAACGTTCTAAATATAGAAATCTCAGAAAATGTTCCTAAAACTATAAAAACTGATATAACTAGATTTTCACAAATCGTAATTAATTTAATTAGTAATTCTTTAAAATTTACTAAAAATGGAACAGTTACAATAAGAATTAATTTAATATCTGAAAATGATAAACAATTTCTGATAATTAATATTATTGATACAGGTATTGGAATCCCAAATGAATATTTAGATAAAATTTTTGAAAAATTTGTTCAAGTTGAAATTAATTTACATGAGCAATATAAAGGAACAGGATTAGGATTGTCGATAGTTAAAAAATTAGTAGAACTTTTTAAGGGGGAAATATTAGTAAAAAGTGTAGTCAATAAAGGAACTGAATTTACAGTAAAGCTGCCCTATATCGAGGCAAATCAAAAACCACATACAAGAGAGAAAGATGCAGAGAAAGTAGCTTGTAATAAGCAACTTAAAATTTTAATTGTCGAAGATAATGCCATAAATCAATTAGTCACCAAAAGATTAATAGAAAAAAACAAACATACTTGGCAAATTGCCAATAACGGATTCGAAGCATTAGCTATTATTGAAAATAATAATTTTGATTTAATTTTAATGGATATTAATATGCCAATAATGAATGGTTTTGAAGCATCTAAAGAATTAAGAAAAAGAGGTAAAACAATCCCAATTATAGCATTAACAGCATCAGATAAACAGGAAATAAATATTGAAGCCAAGGAATGTGGTATAAATGATATACTTGTAAAACCATTTAAAGAATATGAATTAGCCAATATGTTAATTAAATATATTGATTAATAAATTCTAACCATTTGCATAAATTTTTTATAAAAAGATGAAATCAATTATTTTAATACGTCATGCAAAATCTGATTGGAATTCCCCAGTTATAGATAAAAATCGAATATTAACAGATAATGGTATAAGAAATATTAAAAAAATAGCGATTGAAGCTAAAAAATATCTTCCTGAAAATTTTACAATCATATCAAGTACGGCTAATAGAGCGTCAGAAACTGCATTATTGTTTTGTAATCAGATACTTATAAATGAAAATAAAATACAGTTTAATGATGAACTTTATACTTTCGATGAAAATCAGCTTGAGAAAGAAATAAAAAAATGTGATAATAATATAGAAAACCTAATTCTTTTCGGACATAATGAGGCAATTACAAATTTTGTTAATAAATTTGGAGATAAATACATAGCAAACGTTCCAACAGCAGGATTTGTACAATTAAAATTTGAGCAAAATAGCTGGAAAGATATTAATAAAGGAAAAATGATTCGAACCATTTTTCCTAAAGAAATTTGATGATGGTAATTAATAATAATAGATATATAGACAAAGAAAAAAGCTGGTTGGCTTTTAATTTTAGAGTTTTACAAGAAGCTGCAGATGAAAGAGTTCCGTTATTAGACAGAATGCGATTTTTAGGGATTTTTTCAAATAATTTAGATGAATTTTTTAGAGTTCGTTATGCAGCGATCCGAAGATTAAGTTTAGCTGGAGAAACTGCTGAGAAAATTTTAGGAGGAATCACTTCTCAGAAATTGCTAAAGGAAATTACCGAAATTGTAATCGGTCAGCAATCAGAAAGCTTAAGAATTTTAAGTATTATCGAGAAAGAACTCGAAAATCAGAACGTATATATCATCAATGAAACCGAAATTTCTAAAGAACAAGAAAGTTTTGTAAAAGATTTTTTTATTCAGAAAGTAAGCCCAGCATTGGTAACGATTATATTGAATGATTTAGCAGAATTTCCTTTGCTCAAGGATACTTCAGGTTATTTAGCCATAAAATTGGTTATGAAACCAAAAGGAACTTTCTCTATTCTCGAAAAAATTAAAATTAAAAAAGAAATACGTTATGCAGTTATCGAAATTCCAAAAACGATAAACCGTTTTGTAGTTTTACCTTCGGTAAATGAAAAACAACACATTATACTTTTAGATGACTTAATTCGTTATAATTTGCATAATATTTTTAATATTTTCGATTATGAAAGTATTTCAGCTCACATGATAAAAATCACGCGTGACGCACAATTAGAACTTGATAGCGACTTGAATAAAAGTTTTTTAGAAAAAATATCTTCAAGTGTAAAAGACAGACGAATAGGGGAACCTGTACGTTTTATATATGATCAAACAATTGAAAAAGACACGTTAAAATTCTTTCTTCGCAATATGGAAATTGATGCAAAAGAAAGTATTATTCCAGGCGGAAGATACCATAATCGCCGAGATTATATGGATTTTCCAAACCTAGGAAGATATGATTTGTTATATAAAACAAATTTGCCACTTCCCGTTGAAGGCTTAAGCCTTGAAGGAAGTATTCTAAAAAAAATAGAAGAAAAAGATTATTTAGTAAACGCACCATATCAATCATTTTCATATATAATCAAATTTTTGCGAGAAGCTGCTTTAGATCCAAAAGTATCTGCCATAAAAATCACATTATATCGTTTGGCTAAAAACTCCCAAATCGTAAGTTCGCTTATAAATGCTGCTAAAAACGGAAAAAAAGTAACCGTTCAAATCGAATTACAAGCCCGTTTTGATGAAGCCAGTAATATTTCCTATGCAGAGCAAATGCAAACAGAAGGAATTGAACTTATTTTTGGAGTAAAAGGACTAAAAGTGCACAGCAAAGTTTGCCTAGTAGAACGTATTGATGATGAAGGAAAACTAAAACGTTATGGTATTATTTCGACAGGAAATTTTAATGAATCAACAGCCCAAGTTTATACAGATGTGACATTGCTTACAGCACATCAGCAAATTTTAAAAGATGTATCTAAAGTTTTCGAGTTCTTTCAAATAAATTATAGAGTGCATAGATACAAGCATTTAATAGTTTCTCCACATTATACAAGGACTCGTTTTAACAAATTAATAGATAAGGAAATTCTAAATTCAAGTTTAGGAAAACCAGCATTTTTAAAACTAAAAATGAATAGCTTGTCAGATAATAAAATGATTGACAAACTATATGAAGCCAGTAGAGCAGGTGTTAAAATTCAATTAATAATAAGAGGAATTTGTTCATTAATACCTGGAATAAAAGGAATGAGCGAAAACATTGAAGCCATTTCAATAGTAGATAATTATTTAGAACATTCACGAGTTTACATTTTTTGTAACAACAATGAACCAGAAGTTTACATTTCTTCTGCCGATTTTATGACTAGGAATTTAGATAGTAGAGTAGAAATTACTTGTCCTATTTATGATCAAAGTATAAAAAAAGAATTGATAGATACTTTTGATATTGGTTGGAGAGGAAATGTAAAAATCCGTTATCATTCAGAAAAATTAGATAATAAATATCGCATGAGAGGAGAAAGTTCAATTTTTAGAGCACAACTAGAAACGTATAATTATTATCGTGATAAAATTGAAGTAGTTGCTGAAAAAGTTTAGATTCTAATATTAAAAATTTTAAAATTAAGAATGATATCAATAAAAAAATATGCCGCTATCGATATAGGATCAAACGCCATGCGACTTTTGATAACTAATATTGTAGAGCAAGTTGGTAAAGAAACACAGTTTAACAAAAGTGCTTTAATTCGTGTTCCCATTCGTTTAGGACAAGACGCTTTTACTGTTGGAGAAATTACCGAAGAAAATATAGACCGTATGGTCGATGCGATGAAAGCTTTCAAATTATTAATGAAAGTATATAAAGTAGAACAATATATGGCTTGTGCTACATCGGCTATGCGTGAAGCATATAACGGAAAAGAAGTAGCTGAAATTATTAAGAAAAAAGCAGATATAAAAATTGAAATTATCGACGGAAAAAAAGAAGCTGCTATTATCGCTTCTTCAGATTTACATCAATTTATAAGAACCGAACAAACCTATCTTTATGTAGATGTTGGTGGTGGTAGTACCGAATTTTCTTTATTTTCTGACGGAAAAATGATTGCTTCAAAATCATTCAAAAACGGAACAGTTCGTTTGCTAAATAATATGGTAAATGATATTGTTTGGGAAGAAATCGAAAAATGGATTAAAATCAATACTCAGGAATATGATAATATTACATTAATTGGTTCTGGCGGAAACATAAATAAGATTTTTAAATTGTCAGGAAAGTTGCAGGAAAAACCTCTGTCTTATATGTACTTGAACACACAATATCAATATTTAAATTCATTAACCTACGAACAACGTATTGCCGAATTAGCACTAAATACAGACCGTGCCGACGTAATCATACCTGCATTAAGTATTTATCTAAAAGCGATGAAATGGAGCGGAGCTACTAAAATTTATGTTCCAAAAATTGGATTGTCTGATGGTATTGTAAAAGCAATGTATTATGGGAAAATTTAAAAAAATAATCATTATAATAGGTGTTCTATTTTTAATTGGAGGAATTCTATTTGATACTTTTTTTGCTGGAATTCCAATTCAAGATGCAACGCAAGAAATGCTAGATACTTATGATAAAAACTCATTAATTTCTAATTTTCTAATGATTTCAGGGATTTTTATTGTTTTATTAGGTTTAATTTTGAAAAAAGAAGAATAGATTTTTTATACTTATAAATCTAAATCAAATGTTTTTCTTAGCAATTCCAACGCTGGATTCATTTCTTTCAAACGATCGTATTTTTCTTGAACGGTAAAAGCTTTCTTAGTTTCGATAGATTCGTTTATTTTTATCTCAATCGTAATGTTATGATTGTGTAGTTTTCCTCGAATATAACCTAACAAGTCGTGTTTTTCGCCATCAAAATCTATTTTAGAACTTTCGTTTGGCAATTCGTGAATAATAGTTGTACCTTCTAGTTTTGGATCATCAAGTAATAATAATGATTCAAGAATTTTGTATCCTTTATCTCCTAATCTATTGGCATATTTTACCCATTGCTCGAGCATTTGTGTTTCTGTAAACGGCTCAGTAGGTAACTCATCGTGGTGTTTCTCTATAGGTTTTAGCTGCGCTTCCAATTCTCGTTTGGCCTGAATACTTTTCATAGACAAAGCAGAAACTTTTGGAGCATTTGTCATTGCATTAGACGAAGCAATCTCATCTACCTTAGGTTTTTGAACTACTTCTATAGGTTTCTGAATTTCTTCAACAATAGGATTTGCTGTTACAGGTTCCTTGATAGTTGCAACTTCTGAAACATTTTCGGAGATTTGATTAACGGTTTTAACTTCAGTAATTGAAAATCCTGAATTCCGATAATAGGTAGGTGGAATTATATATTGTTTAACTTTTTTTTTTCTCCATCAAAAGTGATAGAGGCTAGTTGCATCAAACAAAGTTCTACCAGCAATCGCTGGTTTTGAGAAACCTTAAATTTTAAATCACAATCATTAGCTAAATCTATTCCTTGCAAAAGAAAATCTTGTGAAGCTTTTTGAGATTGTGCATAATACATCTTCTGAGCTTGTTCGCCAACTTCTAGCAAAGCAATTGTTGAAGGCGTTTTGCTTACCAATAAATCTCTAAAATGAGAAGCTAGTCCAGCTACAAAATGATGTCCATCGAAACCTTTTGCTAAAATATCGTTGTAAGCCAATAGTAACTCTGGAATTTTACTTTCTAAAATTAAATTCGTTACGTTAATATACGTTTCGTAGTCCAGCACGTTCAAATTTTCAGTTACGGCTTGGCGTGTTAGATTGTTTCCACAAAACGACACAACTCTATCAAAAATTGATAAAGCATCACGCATGGCACCATCTGCTTTTTGAGCAATAATATGCAAAGCATCATCTTCGCAAATGACACCTTGACTGGCAGCAACTTCGGCTAAATGTTCTTTTGCATCTTTGACAGTAATTCGTTTAAAATCGAATATCTGACAACGAGACAATATCGTGGGGATAATTTTATGTTTTTCGGTCGTTGCCAAAATAAAAATGGCATGCTTTGGCGGTTCTTCTAATGTCTTCAAAAAAGCATTAAATGCTGCTGAAGATAACATGTGAACCTCGTCGATAATATAAACCTTGTATTGTCCTGTTTGTGGCGGGATACGAACTTGATCGATCAAATTACGAATATCATCGACCGAGTTGTTGGAAGCCGCATCTAGTTCGAAAACATTGAAAGCAAAATCTTCGTTCGGATCATCGTAACCAGGTTGGTTTATTTTTCGAGCTAAAATTCTGGCGCAAGTTGTTTTTCCTACACCACGAGGTCCAGTAAACAATAGGGCAGAAGCCAGATGATTGGTTTCTATAGCATTTAGTAAAGTATTGGTAATCGCTTGCTGTCCCACAACGTCTTTAAACGTTTGAGGTCTGTATTTACGAGCCGATACTACAAATTGTTCCATAGAAATTTATTCGAAAGCAAATATAGATTGAATAAATACGAATTCCAAATTACAATTTATTATGTATGAATAAATATTGTTAAAAATAAAAAAGAGTAATGTTTATTCGTTTGGTTATTCCAATTTTTCTTTTAAATTTGTAACCCTTGTGTAAGGTTAAACAATTTGGTTATGAATGATTATTTGACACTTTCGGAAGCTTCCGAATATATTGGTAAAAGTAAAGAAACTTTAAGACGTTGGGACAAAGAAGGTAAACTTTCTGCTGTTCGTGAACCAATGAGTAATTATCGTGTGTATAGAAAATCTGATGTAGACACCTTGTTTGCTGACTTTTTGGATACTAATATTCAAGAAACTGTTTCAAATTATGTAGAACCTCATAATAATTATACTGTTTTAGAATTGTTTGCTGGTGCTGGCGGTTTGGCAGTTGGAATGGAAAAAGCAGGTTTAAAATGCGTTGCGTTAAACGAAATTGACAAATGGGCTTGTCAAACTTTGAGAAATAATCGACCAAATTGGAATGTTTTAGAAGGTGATATTAAATCGTTTGATTTCTCCGAATATCATAATAAAGTTGATGTTGTTACTGGTGGTTTTCCTTGTCAAGCGTTTAGTTATGCAGGAAAAAAACTTGGTTTAGCTGATGCTCGTGGAACTTTATTTTATGAGTTTGCAAGAGCTGTAAAAGAGGTAAACCCTCCGATTTGTATTGGCGAAAATGTGCGTGGCTTGTTAAGTCACGAAAACGGAAAAACCTTGCAAGGGATGATTTCGATTCTTGACGAAATTGGCTATAATGTTGTTCCGGTTGAAGTTTTAAAAGCAATAAATTTTAATGTTCCACAAAAACGAGAACGTTTAATTGTTGTTGGAATTAGAAAAGATATTGATTTGAAATACGAATATCCAAAACCATATAAAAAAATCTATAATTTAAAAGATGCCTTAAAAAAAGGCGAATTATTTGATTGCAATGTTCCAAAATCAGAAGGTTCAAAATATCCAAAAAGTAAAATTGATGTTTTAGATTTGGTACCGCAAAAAGGATATTGGCGAGATTTGCCTCTTGAAATTCAAAAAGAATTTATGGGAGGAAGTTTTCATCTTGGCGGCGGAAAAACTGGAATTG